>NZ_JBSFUA010000012.1:198459-223098 GCF_053591555.1 Crossiella sp. NPDC003009
TCGGCGCGCGGTTTTTCTCTTTTTTTTTTTCTTTTTTTCGGCCCACCTAACCCCCCTATCAAATTTCGCGTGTGTCGAGGGCACGAACACACGACGCGCGAACGCAACCGCACTGAGGGCGAAAGGCCCGCCGTGTCGCTGACGCGCCACGCCTTCTCGCGAGCAGCCGTCGCCAGCGCCTTCTGCGCTACCGCACGACCTCGACGCGGTCCAGGTCCGGCGCGTGGTTGCCGGGGTTGCTGAACTTCAGCGAGTTCGCGCCCGCCTTGAGCCGGACCACGATCTCGGCCACGCCCGGGGTGCCCCAGCCGCCGGTGGGCGGCAGGTCGAAGTTGATGTTGGCCGCCCCGTTCACGCCGACCGCGAACGCCCTCGGGTCGCCGGAGACGTAGCCCACCCGCACGGTGTAGTCGCCGGTGCGGGGGACGGTGATCCCGTTCAGGGTGACCGAGCCGTTGCCCAGGTCGCCGACCTTGCGGCCGCCGGAGCAGCCCGCGCAGTCGGAGACCTTCGCGCCGCCGGCGAGCACGCTCTCCGCCGCCTCGGCCTCGACGCCGGTGGGCCGGCCACCCGGGGTGATCTTGAGCAGCCGGGTGCCGTGCGCAGGCACCTCGGCGGTGAAGCCGTGCTGGTAGGTGCCCAGGTTCGCGCCCGCCCAGACGTCGCGGACCTGGGCGGGGCCGGTGATACCCAGCTCGGCGAAGACCGCGTCCACCGGGGCCTTGGCGCCGCCCAGGTTGAACAGGGCCACGGTGTGGCTGCCGTCGGCGTTCTTGACCGACCAGACCTGCTGGTCCACCCCGGTGCGCACCGGCTTGGCCGGCATGCCGTTCTGGTTGATGGCCAGCACCTCGCGGTTGGTCAGCAGCGACCTGCCGAAGCTGTCCAGCTGGGTGAGGTCGTCACCGATGTAGAGCGGGGCGTTGGTGACCGCCCACAGCGTCATGTAGCTGCGCCGCTCCTCCGGGGTGAGGCCGTCCATCACGCCGTTGCCCACGTTGAGCGTGTCCAGGTCGTTCCACTGGCCGGGCCGGGCGTGCTGGAGCCACTGCGGCAGGTCGGCGAACCGGTCGTCCACCGAGTTCTGCCAGGTGACCAGGGTCGGGCAGTAGCACTCCACGTCGGTGTTGATCCGCCAGCCGGTGGCGTGCTCCTGCCAGAAGTCGATCGCCTTGATGTCGACCGACCAGGAGATCTCCAGGATGACCTTGCGGCCGGTCCTGTCCAGGCCCTTGCGCCAGGCCGCCACGTCCGGGCGGTTGTCGTAGTTGGGGCCTTCCTTCCACGAGCCGGGGCCGACGCCGTCCAGCTTGAAGAAGTCCACCTGCCAGTCGCCGAACATCTTGGTGATCGAGTCGATGTACTTCTGCGCGCAGGGCTTGGCGAAGTCGATCTTGTAGGCGTTGTCCCAGCCGTTGGTGGTGCGCCAGTCCGGGTAGACGATGTCGTTGCCGGTGCAGCCGGGCGCGCCGTGGATGGGGAAGTTCTTCCGGTTGGCCTGGTCCGGGCCGAAGGCCTCCTTCTGCAGGCCGACCGGCTGGTAGATGCCGAACTTCAGGCCCCTGCGATGCAGCTGCTCGGAGAGCCATTTGATGCCGCGCGGGAACTTCTCCGCATCGGCCTTGGGCCTGCCGTACTCGTCGAACTGCGGCACCCAGCCCCAGGTGTGCCACCAGCCCGCGTCGATGTTGACGTAGTTGTAGCCGTACTGCTTGAGGTCGCGGGCCAGCACCTCGGCCTGCTTGAGCACGTTGGCCTCGGTGAGGAAGCTGGCCCGCCCCTTCGGGTTGACCCCGGGGTAGGAGGTGGTCTGGAGGCTCCAGCTGCTCCAGCCCATATAGGGCCGCACGGCGGGTGCGTCGACGGGCGGGGCGGCCAGGGCGGGGGCAGCGGGCGCGGGCGCGGCCTGCGCGGCGCCACCGAGCCCGGCGGCGACGAGGCCGAGCGCGAGCAGAAGTCGGGGTAAGGACCGCATCGTTGCTGACCCTTCACTGGCGAGGATCGGAGGTTTGTTTTATTTCCTTGGGAAGGAAAATTAGCATCAGGGTGTGCCAGACAACAGCCCTCAGTCCACTCCGGCCGGCGCGCTGGTCTTCACCACTGTCCTGACCAGGGGTCCGCTGTCCAGGGTGGAGATCGGCGAGCTGACCGGCCTGTCCTCGGCCACGGTCACCAAGGCCACCCGGCCGTTCCTGGACAACGGCTACCTGGTGGAGGAGCGGGCCGAGGACCCCTCCGGCCGGGGCCGCCCGCGCAGCCCGCTGGCGATCAGGGCGGACCGGGAGTTCTTCCTCGGCGTCAAGGTCACCGCGGCCGAGCTGATCGCGGTGGTCACGGACCTGCGCGCCGGGGTGCGCGCCAGTACCCGGCGTGCGCTGGCCGCCTGCACGCCGGAGGCGGTGGTGCCCGCGCTGGCCGCGCTGGTCGAGGAACTGCTGGCCGAGCCGGGCCGCCGCCAGCGGGTGCGCACCCTGGGCGTCGCGGTCTCCGGGGACATCGACCGGGCCGCCGGAGTGGTGCGGTCCTCGCCGTTCCTGGGCTGGACCGAGGTGGACCTCGGCGCGCGGCTGGCCGCGGCCACCGGGCTGGCGGTGCTGGTGGAGAACGACGTCAAGGCGCTCACCGCGGCCGAGCGCTGGTTCGGCAGCGGACTGGGCGCCAGCTCGTTCGCGCTGGTCACGGTGGGCACCGGGGTCGGCTGCGGGCTGGTGGTCAACGGCGCGCTGGTGGCAGGCGCGCACGGGGTGGCCGGGGAGCTCGGGCACGTGCCGGTGGTCGCCGACGGCCCGCGCTGCCCGTGCGGCCGGACCGGCTGCGTGGAGGCGGTGGCGGCCGAGCGGGCCATCCTGGCTAGGTCCCGCGAGGTGTCCGGGACCGAGCTGACCATGGCTGAGGCGGTGGCCGCCGCGCGGGCCGGGGACGAGCCGCTGCGGGAGGTCTTCGCCGAGGCCGGGCACGCCATCGGACTGGGGCTGGCCGCACTGGCCAACCTGGTCGGCCCGGAGCGGATCGTGGTCTCCGGCGAGGGACTGGCCGCCTACGACCTGATCGGCGAACGGCTGCGGGAGACCTTCGCCGCCCATGCCTTCGGCGCGGCCGCCCGGTGCGCGCTGGAGCTGCGGCCGCTGTCCTTCGAGGACTGGGCGCGGGGCGCGGCGGTGGTCGGCATCGAGGCGTTGCTCAGCCGGGCATGACGACGGGGCGCCCCGAGGGAGGGACGCCCCGCCGTTGGTGATTCGTGCAGGGTTGTCAGCGCCGCACGAAGTCGCCGTTCTGGTTCCCGCCCAGGTCCAGCTGCGGGAGGTGACCGGGCAGGTCAGGGGTCAGCGCGTCCGGCGCGGCCGGCGGCACCTGGCCCGCTCCGCCCACGACCGGCAGGGTCACGAAGGAGCGGCCCAGGTCGATGGTCACCGTCGGGCGGTTGGCCGGGGCCACGATCCGGCCGGAGTCGGTGCCCGCGATGATCACCGCGAGCCGGTGGCCCTTGGGGATCACGTGGTCGGTGCTGGCCAGCTTGAAGGTCATGGTGCGCGCCTGGCCGGGCACGATCGGGGTCTGGCTGGTCAGCGACTCGGAGTTGGCCAGGTCGGCCCAGCCCCTGGCGAAGACCTCAAGGCCGACGTTCGCGCTGGTGGTCGCGGTGTTCTTGTAGCAACCGTTGTCGCCTGCGGTGGACTCGCCCCAGCAGGACTCGTTGGCCAGCGTGCTGATGCCCTCACCGGCGCCCGCGTAGTTGCGGATGGTCGCCGGGCCGTAGTCCACCAGCACCGCGCTCAGGTGCGCGGTGGAGGTGGTCGGGGTGACCCGCACGGTCACCGAGCCGGTGCCCGAGATGCGCAGGTCCTTGGTCAGCGGACCGGTGCTGAACAGGGTGCGCGCGGTGGAGGCGGCGTTCGGGTTGGCCGCCCAGCTCGCCGAGCCCTGGCCCGCGGTGTCGGTGAACTTCTCGGTGCTGCCGGGGGTCGCCTGGGTGGTGCCCAGCAGGCCGAGCCCGGCGACCTGGCCCTTGCGGATGCGCAGGTTCACCTGCTCCGTCCCGGCCAGCGGCCAGGTCGGCTCGTTCACCCAGGTGTCGGGGGCGCGCTCGATGGTGGCCTGCGGCTCGTTCTCGATGCCGTTGTGCACGCCCAGCAGCCAGCGGTCGAACCAGCGGTGCAGGGTGTCCACCCAGACCGAGCGGCGGAAGTCGAACGGGTCCACGTGCCCGGCCTGGGTCAGCCAGATCTTGCGCGGCACCCCGGCCGCGGCCAGCTTGTCCCACCACTGCCCGTAGTGCAGCGCCTTGACGTTCAGGTCGCCCTGGCCGTGCACGACGAACACGCTGGCCTTGACCTTGCTCGCGTTCGGCAGGTAGTCGCGCTCGGCCCAGAAGGCGTTGTAGTCGCCGTTGCTGGTCGCGCCGTTGGTGAGCTTGGTCTTCTGCGCCCCGCAGTCCGGGCGGCCGCCCTTCTCCACCGTGTTGGCCAGGCCGACCGGGTTGAAGCCGAAGGACACGCCGTCGCTGCGGTAGTAGTCGTACCAGGAGCTGATCGCGCCGATCGGCACGATGGTCTTCAGGCCGGGCACGCCGGTGGCGGCCACGCCGTTGGCGATGGTGCCGTCGTAGGACTTGCCGATCATGCCGGTGGCGCCGGTGCTCCAGCCGGAAGATGCCTTCACGTTGCCGGTCTTGGTGGTGAAGCCGTCGGCGCTGCCGTTGAGCCAGTCGATGACCTTCTTGGCCGAGGCCACGTCGGACTTGCCGCCGATGTCGCTGCAACCCTCCGAACGGGTGGTCCCGGCCAGGTCGACCAGCACCACCGCGTACCCGCGCGGCACGAAGTAGTTGTCGTAGAACAGCGGGAAGCCCACCGGCTGCTGGCCGTTGTAGGTCTTCTTCTCGCTCTCGTTGCCGCGGCCCAGGTTGTCGTAGTACGGGCTCGCGTCCATGATCACCGGGACCTTCTTGCCCTGCTGGGCGGCTTCCGAAGGCCGGATGATGTCCGCGGCTACCCGGTCGATGACGTTGTCCCCGTCCAGGTCGAACCCGGTGGGCACGTACACGGTCTCGCGGATCGCGTTCGCATAGGAGTAGATGGGGTCGCTGACCCCGGACCGGAGCCGGAAGGCCTGCTCGGCGGCGGCACTGGCGGCGGGCACGAAGGTCAGCGCGCCGATGCCACTGGCCACGGTGGCCAGCAGTGCGGTGAGCGCGCGCGAAGGTCGGCGGTGGGTCACGAACACCTCCTGTGATCTGCGTGAACGCTAGGGCCAGTTCTGTTCAGTTGCCAGGTCCAACTGTCCGGACTATTGGGCGACACCTGTACTGCCCCCTTCGCGCTAGCTTCCGATCGAGGTCATCGAGATCGCGGATTGGGGGAGACATGAGCGGACGAACAGCGGGACTGGCGCTGGCGGCGCTGCTGCTGGCCGGATGCGCGGGCGCGCCGCCGGAGCCGACGGCGGTGGTGCGGACCGAGGCGGGCGAGCTGCGCGGTGTGGTGGCCGCGGATCACCTGAGCTACCAGGGGATCCCGTACGCCGCGCCGCCGGTGGGCGAGCTGCGCTGGCAGCCGCCGAAGCCGGTGGCGGCCTGGACCGGCACCAGGGCGGCGGACCGGCCGGGCAACGCGTGTCCGCAGGAGGGCACCGAGTACGCGAAGACCGGCAGCACCACCGAGGACTGCCTGTACCTCAACGTGACCACGCCGCGTTCGGGCCAGCGCAAGCCGGTGCTGGTGTGGATCCACGGCGACGGCGTGGTCGGCTCGGGCGCGCTCTTCGACGGCGTGCCACTGGCCACCGCGGGCGACGCGGTGGTGGTGACGATCAACTACCGGCTCGGCGTGTTCGGCGGCTTCGGCTATCCGGGGCTGGCCGGATCGGGCACCTTCGGCCTGGCCGACCAGCAGGCCGCGCTGCGCTGGGTCAAGCAGAACATCGGCGCGTTCGGCGGGGATCCGGGCAACGTCACCGTGATCGGCTCCTCCTACGGTGGCTCCTCGATTAGCGCGCACCTGGTTTCGCCCGGGGCGCAAGGACTTTTCCAGCGGGCCTCCGTCCACAGTGGAGCAGCGCTGATGCCGCTGCCCGCGGGCGCGGTCACCCCCGGCATCCCGGCGGTGGACTGGTTCATGTGGCGTTCGCTGGCCGAGACCGAGCAGCTGGGCGCGGCCATGGCGGGCGAGCTGGGCTGCGCGGACCTGGACTGCCTGCGCAAGCTGCCGGTGGACAAGCTGTTCCCGCTGATGCGGATGTTCCAGAGCTACGCCTACGGCGGCGAGGTGCTGCCCGAGCTGCCCGCCGCGGCACTGCGCGCGGGCAAGGCCCAGCCGGTGCCGATGGTCACCGGGATCACCAGGGACGAGCACCGGACCTTCGTCGGCCTGTTCCGCGGCGAGCTGAGCGCGGCGGAGTACCCGAAGCTGGTGGCGGAAGCCTTTGGCGCCAAGGCGGACCGGATCCTGCGCGAGTACCCGCTGAGTCAGTTCGAGTCACCGGCGCTGGCCTGGTCCGCGGTGCTCACCGACGGGCTGTGGGCGACCGCCGCGTTCGAGCAGGCCGAACTGGGCGCCCAGCGCGCCAGGACCTTCGCCTACTCCTTCGCCGACCGGGACGCGCCGAGCTACCTGCCGTTCCCGCAATCGTTGCCGCCAGGGGCTTTCCACGCCGCGGACACGCCGTACCTGTTCCCGGACAAGGGTTTCCGGGACAAGGCCAAGCCGGGTCAGCGGGAGCTGTCGGAGCGGATGCTCAAGTACTGGGCCAACTTCGCCCGCACCGGCGACCCGAACGGGCCTGGGCTGCCCAAGTGGGACGAGTTCGGCACCGCGAAGTACGTGCAGGCGCTGGCGCCGGGAGAGGCCACCCGGCAGGTGGACTTCCCGGCGCAGCACCGGCTGGAGTTCTGGCGCGGACTGCGCTGAGGCGCCTTGCTCAGCGGGGCAGGCCGGACGCCCGCCAGGCGCCCGGTCCCGGCCGCAGCGGCGGCCGGTGCAGCCGGGCCGGATCGCCCCAGGCCGAACGCGGCCCGGGCTCCGGCTCGGCGCCGGGCGCGCTGGCCATGGCGGCCACCACCGCGGTCAGCGCGGCCAGTTCGGCGTCGTCCGGGGTGCCCCGGACCACGCGCAACAGCGGGCGTTCGCTCATGCCTGCCACCTCCTCGGCCGGGCTCACAGCGGGATGTTCCCGTGCTTCTTCGGCGGCAGGGTCTCCCGCTTGTCCCGCAACAGGTTCAGCGCGCGGGCCACGTAGCCGCGGGTGTAGGAGGGCGGGATCACCGAGTCCACGTAACCGCGTTCGGCGGCCACGTACGGGTTGCACAGGGTGTCCTCGTACTCCTGCTGGAGCTGGGCGCGCAGCGCGTCCACGTCCTCGCCGCGCTCGGCCGCCTGGGCCAGGGTCTTGCGGTGCACGATGTTGGCCGCGCCCTGCGCGCCCATCACCGCGATCTGCGCGGTGGGCCAGGCCAGGTTCACGTCCGCGCCCAGGTGCTTGGAGCCCATCACGTCGTAGGCGCCGCCGTAGGCCTTGCGGGTGATCACGGTGACCAGTGGCACGGTGGCCTCGGCGTAGGCGTAGATCAGCTTGGCGCCGCGCCGGATGATGCCGTTCCACTCCTGGTCGGTGCCCGGCAGGAAGCCCGGCACGTCCACGAAGGTCAGCACCGGCAGGTTGAACGCGTCGCAGGTGCGCACGAACCGGGCGGCCTTCTCGCTGGCGTCGATGTCCAGGCAGCCGGCGAACTGGGTCGGCTGGTTGGCCACCACGCCCACGCTCTGCCCGTCCACCCGGCCGAAGCCGATCAGGATGTTCGGCGCGAACAGCGGCTGCACCTCGAGGAACTCGCCGTCGTCGAGGACCCTGGTGAGCACCTCGTGCATGTCGTAGGGCTGGTTCGCCGAGTCCGGGATCAGCGTGTCCAGCTCCCGGTCCTCCTCGGTCAGCGAGTCGGCGATGGAAGCCTCGGTGAGACCGGGACCCGGGTAGGCCGGGGCCTCGGACAGGTTGTTCGAGGGCAGGTAGGACAGCAGCGCCTTGACGTAGGAGATCGCGTCCTGCTCGTCGCTGCCCAGGTAGTGCGCGTTGCCGGACTTGGTGTTGTGCGTGCGCCCGCCGCCCAGCTCCTCGAAGCCGACGTCCTCACCGGTGACGGTCTTGATCACGTCCGGGCCGGTGATGAACATGTGCGAGGTCTGGTCCACCATCACGGTGAAGTCGGTCAGCGCCGGCGAGTACACGTGCCCGCCCGCGGCCGCGCCCATGATCAGCGAGATCTGCGGGATGACGCCGGAGGCCAGCGTGTTGCGCCGGAAGATCTCGCCGTAGAGCCCGAGCGAGACCACGCCCTCCTGGATCCGCGCGCCGCCGCCCTCGTTGATGCCCACGATCGGCCGCCCGGTCTTGAGCGCCAGGTCCATCACCTTGACGATCTTCTCGCCGTAGACCTCGCCCAGCGAGCCGCCGAAGACGGTCACGTCCTGGCTGAACACGCAGACCGGCCGCCCGTCCACGGTGCCGTAGCCGGTGACCACGCCGTCGCCGTAGGGCCGGTTCTTCTCCTGGCCGAAGTTGGTCGAGCGGTGCCGCGCCAGCTCGTCCAGCTCCACGAAGGAGCCGGGGTCCAGCAGCAGGTCGATCCGCTCGCGGGCGGTCATCTTGCCCTTGGCGTGCTGCCGTTCCACCGCCCGCGCCGACCCGGCGTGCACCGCGTCCTCGTTGCGCCGGTACAGGTCGGCCAGCTTGCCTGCCGTGGTGTGGATGTCCGGTTCGGCCGGGGCGGACTCCAGCGGCTGCCCCATCGGCGCGGTGGCACTGCTCATGACCCGGCAGCGTAACCAGCATCACCGCGGAAGCTACCGGCCCGTAGCCCATGTCACGTCCAGGTTCACCCTTGACCTCCACCGCACTGGAGATCCGATCGTGGGCAGATGACTTCTGACCTGGACAAACTCCTGGAAAGCCTAGAGCTGCTCGCGGGCACCGGCGCCGAGCGCCGCGGTTACCTGGCCAACCACGGTCCGATGGCGGCCGAAGCGCTGGTCGCCCTCGGCGTGGCCGGGGCCGCTCCCGGCTGGACCCGGCTCTACCGGCCGATCCTGGAACCCGAGCCGCCGGAGCGGTTCCGGCTGGACCCGGCGGACTGGCGGGAACACCTCGGCGACCTCAGCCGGCTCGGCGACTGGACCGCCCTGTTCCGCCGCGAGCTGGCCGAGCGGGACTGGCTGGAGGTGCTGCGTGCCTGGTGGCCGCGGCTGCTGCCCGGACTGGCCGCCAGCGCCACGCACGGCGTGATCCGCACCGCGCACGGGGTCCGCGCGCTGGCGCTGTCCGGACCGCACCCGATGCTGGTCGACGAGCTGGCCAAGGGCCTCGGCTTCTGGGCTGCCCGCTACCAGGAGCTGCCCGGCTCGCCCGCCCTGCGCGGCCCGGACCCGCTGGGCGTGGCCATCTCCCGGCTGCCCCGGCTCACCCCGGACCAGATCGGCCACGGCGGCGGCATCAGCGGCGACCTCGCGCACCTGGACGGGTTGGCCGGGTTTGCCGAAGGACTGGACCGCTACGGCGCACCCGAGGCCCCCGACGCGGTGCTGGACGAGCTGATCAGCGCCGCCGCCAGGGTGTTCCTGGCCCGGCCGGACGCGCCGATCGAGTTCTGCCACGCGGTCACCGGGCCTGCCGCGATCCGGCTGGTGCTGCCGCACCTGCCCGCCGAGTTCGCCGCGCCGGCGGTGGCCGCGTCCTGGCAGGTGGTCGGCGGCATCGTGGCCGCGTTCTCGCCGGAGCGGCTGGACGGGCTGGACGTGCAGCTCGCGGAGCCGCCGGTGGCGGAGACGCTGGTGGAGCGGGCGGTGGCCTCCGGGGACGCGCACGTGATCAAGCTGACCGAGGCCGCCTTCCGCGAGCACGCCCGCACCGGCGACGCCGCCCTGCTGCATGCCGCCTACGCGATGGCGGATCGCTGGCCCTAAGCGCGGCCGTAGATCACCGTCCAGTAGTAGCCGCACTCGCCGCCGACCGCCCGGCTGACGCCCACCGAGCGCAGGTCGCAGCGCAGCGCCGGTGAGTCGCCGTCCGCGACCGTGGGCGCCATCTCCCTGGCCGTCTCCCTGGAGGCGGCCACGTAGGCGCCCGCGGTCCGCTGCTGGTAGCCCGCCGCCCTGGCGCGGTCCTCGACCGAGGTGCCGTCCGGGCTGGTCATGCCGATGTAGTTGTGCTTCATCATGTCCGCGCTGTGCTGGCGGGCCGCGGTGGTCAGCCTCGGGTCCTGGCGCAGCGGCTGGCAGCCCGCGGCGGACCGGCGTTCGTTGATCAGCACCGTGAGCTGCTCGCCGGGACCGGCCGGGGCGGGGGTGGTGGTGGTCGTGCTGGGTTTGGCGCGGGTGGTGGAGGTCGGCGGCGGGCTGCTGCTGGGCGGGGGCGGCGTGGTCGTGGCGGGTTCGGCGGTGGTGGTCGTGGTGCTGGTGGCGGGCGCGGGCGGGGCGGCCTGTGGCGGCTGGACCGGGTGCGGCAGCAGGTAGTAGCCCAGGCTCAGCGCGGCGGCCAGCGCGACCGGCACGGAGGCCTTGAACGCCATCGAGTGCCCGGCGTTGACCGGCAGCAGCGCCGGGTGGTCGGCGGGCACCGCGGCCGCGAACAGCGCGCCCAGCACGGCCAGCGGCCTGGTCAGGCGACCGGCCAGGTCCCGGCACTGCGGGCAGCGGCGCAGGTGCCGGTCCACGCTCATCCGCTGCGGCAGCGAGAGCGAGCGCGGCTTGCCGGGCACCAGCTCGGCCAGCCGGGGGCAGCGGCGCGGGTTGCGGGCCAGCAGCAGCATCCGGACCGCGTTGCCCAGCGCGGAACGGGCCCGGTGGGCGAGCACCGCGGCGTGGTTCGCCCGCACGTCCAGCGCCTCGGCCAGCTCGGTGCCGGAGAGACCTTCGCGCACCGTCAGCTCCAGCACCGCGAGCTGCCGCGGCTCCAGGCTGGCCGCGGCGTCCCAGACCAGCCGGGCCGCCTCGTGCGCGGCCGCGGCCTCAGCGGGGGAGGCCTCGCCCGCGACCAGCTCGGGCAGCTCCGGCATCAGCGCGGGGCCGGGCTTGCGCAGGTGGTCCAGCGCGGCGCGGTGCGCGATGCTCACCAGCCAGGGCCGGAAACGCTCGGGTTCGCGCAGGTCAGCGAGGTTTCGCAGGGCGGTGACGAAGGCTTCCTGGGTGATGTCCTCGGCCAGGTGCCCGTCCCTGACCAGCCGCAGCACGAAGGCGAACACCGAGGGCCGGTGCCGGGCGTAGAGCGTCGCGAACGCCTGGCTGGCGCCGGCCGCGGCCGCGCGGACCAGCTCCGCGTCAGTGGGTTCCTGGGTCTGCACGAGCGGGGCCTCCGGACGCGAGTGCCAAACCTTTCCCGGACTTTTCGGGTCAGACCGTAATCCCTCCGGGCGATTTTCCGTCCTCCAGACGAGTGGCTGGGCCCGCACCCCTGCTCGGGCCCAGCCACGGCCCGTATCCGGCAACCCGGAAGGACCCCTGGACAAGTGACCGCGCATGAAGGGAGCACACGGTGGCGGCGGAACCGGATGACCATCGGCGTGCTGGCCGCCGTGACGGCGGGAGTGGGTGTGGCGGCATGGCTGACCACACCGACGCCCTCGCCCAAGCCACTGGCGGCTCCGGTGCCCCTCTCCGCCGGCATCATCGACCCCGGTTCCGGCGTGGGTGGCCCTGCCCCGTCCGAGTCCGCCGAACCGACTGAGACCAGCACCACCACCGTCGAACCGACCACCAGCACCAGCAGCAGCACCACCACGACCACCACCAGCGCGACACCCACCTCCACCAGCGCCAAGCCGACCAGCAAGCCGCGCCCCAGCAGCACCACGTCCAGCCGCACCCCGAACCCGCCGTCCGGGGACGCCGCCGAGCAGACCGTGCGCGAGCTGGTCGACGCCGAACGCGCGAAGGCGGGCTGCGCCGCGCTGCGCTGGGACGACCGGCTGGCCACCGCGGCCCGCAAGCACAGCGCGGACATGGCTGACAAGAACTACTTCGCGCACGAGTCCCAGGACGGGCGCTCCCCGTCCGACCGGGTCAAGGCCGAGGGCTACCCCGGTGGTGCCGGCGAGAACATCGCCGCTGGTCAGAACAGTCCGGAAGCGGTGATGAAGTCCTGGATGAACAGCCCGGGGCACCGGGCCAACATCCTCAACTGCGGCTACAAGGCCCTTGGCGTCGGCCTGCACAAGGGCGGCAGCTACCGCTTCTACTGGACCCAGAACTTCGGCCTCAGCTGACCGGCCACTCACCTGGGTTTTCGTACACTTGTCGGCGTGCGTGACTGGGACGATCACGCGTCCGCGGAACGGCCCCCGCTGGACGCTGAAGGGCTGCGCGAGAAGCTCGCGCGCCCCAGGGCCGGTGTGCGGACTCCCGCACGCGATAGCCGCGCCGAGGTGGCCGCTGGCGGCACGGCCGGACCACCCGGATACGCCCGGTATGAGGGCGGCCCGGCCGCACCACCAGCGGCCACCTCGGACACGGCTCTCGCACACGGGAGTCCGCACACCGGCCCTGGCGGGCCGTACGCGGCGCTGGAGGTCGTCTCCTGCACCGGATCCACCAACACCGACCTGGTCGCCGCCGCGCACTCCGGCGCGGCGGACCGGACGGTGCTCATCGCCGAGACCCAGACCGCGGGCCGGGGCCGCAACCAGGACCGGCAGTGGTTCTCACCGCCCAGGGCCGGGCTGTACCTGAGCGTGCTGCTCCGGCCCGAGGGCGTGCCCTTCCCGCGGCTGGGCTGGCTGGTGATGCTGGCCGGGGTGGCGGTGGTCAACGCCATCGGCGACCTGTGCGAGGTGCAGGCCCGGCTGAAGTGGCCCAACGACCTGCTGGTCGGCCCGGACCTGGCCAAGTGCGGCGGCATCCTGGCCGAGGTGGTCACCGGCGCGCCGGAACCTGCGGTGGTGCTGGGCATCGGCGTGAACGTGCACCACACCAGGGAGGAGCTGCCGGTCGGGCCCGGCGGCCTGCGGCCGACCTCGCTCGCGCTGCAGCAGGCCGCCTGCCTAGACCGGCAGCTCATCACGGTGCGGCTGCTCGAGGAGCTGGCCAGGGCCGAGGCGCACTGGCGGGCCGCCGAGGGCGATCCGAGCCGGTGCGGACTGGCCGGGGACTACCGCTCGGCCTGCGCGACCCTGGGCAAGCAGGTCAGGGTCGAGCTGCCCGGCGGGGTGAACCTGAACGGCTTCGCCAGCGATGTGGACCTGGACGGCAGGCTGGTGATCCGCACCACCACCGGCCAGCTGAAGCCCGTTTCCGCAGGTGACGTCGTGCACCTGCGACCGGTGGCACCACAAGGTGTGGCCGGATAGGGTCCGTCGCTCCCGTACGGCGTCGGCGTGCGCCGGTACCGTGATCGTCGACCGAACGGTGTGCCATTCCTGGAGGAGTGCCGTGGCCTATCCGGACGACCTGCTCGCGGACAACGAGCACGTCGTGGTCCACAAGCATCCGCACTGGAAGATGCTCATCCTCCCGGTGCTGGTGCTGCTGGTCACCATCGGGCTCTGCCTCTACCTCGCCGCCCTCGTCCAGGACCTGAGCTGGGCGAACATCGGCTGGATCGTGCTGGGCTGCCTCGGCGGCCTGGTGATCATCGTGTTCGTGCTGGTGCCGCTGGTGCGCTGGCGCTCGACCCACTTCGTGGTCACCACCCAGCGGATCATGGTCCGCGAGGGCGTGATCACCCGCAACGGCATCGACATCCCGCTGTCCCGGATCAACAGCGTCCGGTTCAAGCACGGCCTGCTGGACCGGGTGCTGGGCTGCGGCACCCTGATCGTGGAATCCGCCTCGGACGAACCGCTGGAGTTCGACGACATCCCCGGCGTGGAACGCGTGCACACCCTGCTCTACCGGGAGGTCAACGATGACCCTGAGGACGACTTCATCCGCAACCGGCCGCCGCGCGAGGAAGGCCGCTGATGGGCGCGCGTGAGGTGGGACTGCCGGCCAGGGTGCTGCCGGTGAACACCGAGGAGCTGCCCTCCAGGGTGACCATCTGGGAGGTCGGCGCCCGCGACGGCCTGCAGAACGAGCAGACCGCGGTGCCGGTGGAGGTCAAGCTGGAGTTCCTGGACCGGCTGGCCGACAGCGGCCTGTCCGTGCTGGAGGCGACCAGCTTCGTGCACCCGAAGTGGGTGCCGCAGCTGGCCGACGCCGAGGAACTGCTGGCCGGGCTGCGCAAGCGGCCCGAGGTGATCTACCCGGTGCTGGTGCCCAACGAGCGCGGCCTGGACCGCGCGCTGGCCGCCGGGGTTGACCACATCGCGATCTTCGCCAGCGCCACCGACACCTTCGCCCAGCGCAACCTGAACAGCAGCCTGGACGTGCAGTTCGCCATGTTCGACCCGGTGGTCTCCAGGGCGCTGGAGGCGGACATGTCGGTGCGCGGGTACGTCTCGATGTGCTTCGGCGACCCGTGGGAGGGCCCGGTCCCGGTGCAGCAGGTGGTCGAGGTCGGCCGCAGGCTGCTGGAGATGGGCTGCTGGCAGCTCTCCCTCGGCGACACCATCGGGGTGGCCACGCCCGGCCACGTGGAGGCGGTGCTCGGCGGCTTCATCGAGGCAGGCGTCGACCCGTCCATGCTCGCGGTGCACTTCCACGACACCTACGGCCAGGCGCTGTCGAACTCGTTGAGCGCGCTGTACTGCGGGGTGTCCACGATCGACTCCTCGGCCGGCGGGCTGGGCGGCTGCCCGTACGCGGAGTCGGCCACCGGCAACCTGGCCACCGAGGACCTGGTGTGGATGCTGGAGGGCATGGGCATCGAACACGGCGTCGACCTGGACCAGCTGGTCGCCACCAGCGTGTGGATGGCCGAGCAGCTGGGCAGGCCGAGTCCGTCCCGGGTGGTGCGGGCGCTGGCGAAATGACCGGGCGGCTCCGCTGCCAGCCGCTCGACGAGCGGAGCTTTCCGTTGCTGGCGAAGCTGTTCGCGCCCAACGGCACGCATCGGGCGCTGGTACGGCCCGAACTGTGACCCCGGAGACGCACTGGCTGGACGGGTTCCCGTTGCTGGCCTGGAAAACCGGGCGCCCGTGGCTGGCCATCTCCTCCGCGGTGCTCGGCGGCGGCATCGGCGAACGGAGCTGGGTGCTCAACGCCACCGTGCCCACCGGTTACCACCGCACCGACCCGGAAGTCCACTGTGGACAGATGGCGGCGCGGATCGGCTTGTCCGGCAACGGGACCGCGCTGCTGACCGCGGTGGACGTGCGGCACGCGGTGCACAGCGCGAGCGAAGGGACCAGTGTCACCGCGACCACCGGGGTCGGCCAGCCGGTGTGGGCGGCCTCGGCCGAACCGCTGGTGTGGCAGCCGCCGCCGGGCACCATCAACGTGGTGGGCCTGCTGCCGGTGCGGCTGACCGAGGGCGCGTTGGTGAACGCGGTGGCCACGGTGGCCGAGGCGAAGGCGCAAGCGTTGGCGCAGAACGGGATCGAGGGCACCGGCACCTGCACCGACGCCACCGTGCTGCTCTGCCCGGCCGACGGCGAGGCCGAACGCTACGGCGGGCCGAGGTCGCTGATCGGCTCGGCGCTGGCCCGGGCGGTGCACGCCGCGATCACCGAGGGACTGCGGATTCCGGCCAGTCAGGCCAGGTTCAAGGCCGGGGGAGCTCGGTCCGGCTGCTGATGCCGAGCTTGCGGTAGGCGCTGCTCAGGTGCAGCTCCACGGTCCGGCGCACCACGAACAGCCGGGCCGCGATCTCCCGGTTGCTCAGCCCGAGCGCGGCCAGGTTGGTCACCCGCAGCTCGGTCGGCGTCAGCGACTCCAGGCCGCTGTGCGCCTGCCGCCGCGGCCGCGCGCCGGAGACCCGCAGCTCGGCCCGGATCCGCCGGTCCACCACGGTCGCCCCGCACTGCTGGGCCAGCGCCCCGGCCAGCCGCAGCTGCTCGCGGGCCTCGGCCAGCTGGTTGGTCTTGCGCAGCGCGGTGCCCAGATCAGCCAGCGCGCGGGCCCGCTCCAGCGGGGCCTGTGCCTCGGCCAGCACCCTGGCCGCCTCGCGCAGCAGCTCCACCGCCGCGCTGCCCCTGGCCAGCACCCCGGAGACGCGCAGCGCCGCGCCGATGGCCTGCGGGCTGCCCCAGGACCGCGCCAGTGCCAGTTCCTCCATGGCCAGCGCCTTGGCCGTGCCGAGGCGGCCCAGCGCGGCCAGGCCGATCGCGGCGGCCGAGCGCCAGGGCACCACGGCCGGGTTGGACATCCGCCAGGCGTCCAGCCTGCGGCCCGCGCACAGCAGGTCCTCCACGCCCTCGGCGGCGGCGCCGGTGGAGATCCGCAGCCGCCCGCGCCCGGCCAGCAGCCAGGCCCCGGCCAGGCCGCCGGGCAGGTTGTCCGCGGCCAGCACCTCCTCGTAGAGCCGGTGCGCGCCCTCCACGTCCCCGGTCTCGGCGAGCGTGTCGGCCAGCCGGGTGGCCGCGGTCACCGCCAGGCCGTGCGCGTACCGGGGGCCGAACCGGACCAGGGTGTTCAGGCAGGCGCGGGCGTCCTCCCGGCACTGGGTGAGCCTGCCCAGCCGGTAGCCCACCTCGGTGCGCACGGCCAGCGCGAACGCGGTGTCCGCCGGTGAGCTGGCCTGCTCGAACAACAGCTCGGCCTGCCCGGCCGCGGCCTCGTTGGCCCCGGCGATGGTCAGCGCCAGCGCGGTCGCCGGGGCCAGTGCGGCCCGAGCCCAGTCCCGCACCCGGTCCCGGTCGGTCCCGGCCAGCACCGCGCGCACGCACCACAGCACCGGCGGCAGCTCCCGCTCCGGCTGCGGGGTGAACCGGGTGGCCGCGGTGGAGGAGTGCAGCAGCGCCAGCAGCGCCTCGCCCACCAGCAGCGCCTCGGCCACCGCGGGGTCGGCGCACTGCGCGCGCACCTCGGTGAGCACCCGCAGCCCGTCCTCGTGCCTGCGGCTCAGGCACAGCAGCCCGGCCAGCTGGCGGGCGATCTCCTTGCGCTGCACCGGATCCGCGCTCACCGTCAGCGCCCTGCGCAGCGCGGCCACCGCGCCTGCCACGTCCAGGTGGCTCAGCGCCGAACCCAGCCGGGCCAGGATCGCGGCCCGCTGCCGGTGGTCGAGCTGCTCGCGCAGGGCCGCGCGCAGGTAGCGCACCGCGTGCCCGGTGCGGCCGGCCGCGACCGCCTCGGTGGCGGCCAGCTCCAGCACTTGCGCCGCCCAGGCCTCGCCGAGCGGCCCGGCCCGCAACAGCTCCGCGCCCACCCGCTCCGCGCCCGCGCCGCGCGCGTGCAGCAACCGGGCCGCGCCGCCGTGCACGTGCTGGCGGGCCTCCTGGCTCAGGTCCGCGGCCGCGGCGGCCCGCACCAGCGGCTGCCGCAGCGCCACCTGGTCGCCGCGCCAGTGCAGCAGCCCGGCCTCGGTGAGCGCGTCGGCCAGCCGCGCGGCCCGGTCCGCGGGCAGGCCGCGGATGGCCCCGGCCAGGTCCAGCTCGACCTCATCGCCGAGGGTGGCCAGCGTGCCGGCCAGCTCACTGGCACCCGGTCCCAGCTCGGCCAGCACCAGCCGCAGCCAGCTCACGATCTCCCCGGGCGGGCGCTCCAGCAGCGCGCGCACCGTGCTCACCGTCGGCGGCGTGCCGGACTGCCGCAGCCCGCGCAGCAACGCGTGCACCAGGAACGGGTTGCCCGCGGTGGCCGCGTGACAGGCCGCGCCGACGCCCTCGGCCACCGGCACGCCAAGCACCGCGCCCGCAATCGTGGTCACGTCCGGGATGGACAGTCCGTCCAGGACGATGTGGTGGGCGAACCGGCCGGCCAGGTCGGCGGGCCACACGTCGGCCGGCGCGGTGGTGCCCAGCACCAGCACCCGTTCGCCGCCGATCCGGCGCAGCAGGTAGGCCAGCCAGCGGGCCGAGGCCGCGTCCGCCCAGTGCAGGTCGTCCACCGCGATCACCAGCGGCCGCTGCTCGCTGAGCCCGACCGCGACCCGGTACAGCTCGTCCACCGCGTCATAGGGCAGGTAGCGGGTCTCGTGCCTGCCCAGCGAGCGCACCGCGGCCGCGGGCACACCGGCCCGCCCGCCCGCGCTCACCGAGGTCAGCTGCCTGCCCCAGTCCAGTTCATTGCTGAGCAAACGTTCGGAGAACAGCTGACGCAGCAGGCACAATGGGAAGTCCGCCTCCCAGCGGTCCGCGCTCGCGGCCAGCACCAGGTCGCCCGCGGCCCGCGCGCGGGCCAGCACCGCCCGCAGCAGAGCGCTCTTGCCGGCCCCGGCAGGGCCGCGCAGCAGCGCGCTGGTCCCGTGGCCGGAGTGCGCCAGGGAGAGCAGCTCGTCGACCGCGTTCAGCTCGACCGCACGTCCGACGAGATCCACCCACTCCTCTTTCTCTTCACGGGCCGCCTTCAGCATGGACGCCCGATCCTCACTCAGGTTGACCCGATTGAGCGATACCCCCCGTGATCTGTCCTACCGGGAGCACGACGAACCCGAAACCTTTCGGACCCTGCCGAGAGGCCGGGGGTTCGTTCAATGAGCAGGCTCGGCAACGGAAACGAACGAGCGACCACGGTTGCGTGAACGGGGAGGTCCGAAGTGGCCGGATCAACACTGCGCCTGCGCGGCCCGAGCGGGCGGGCGGTGACCGTGCGGCTGCCGGACGCGGCCAGGGTGACCTCGGTCGCCGCGGAGGTGCGCTTCGCCGGTGGCGTGTACAGCCGGGGCTTCCAGATCGGCCCGCGCGGCTACCACGAGTTCGCCTGCCGGGAGGTGCTGCCCGCCACCGCGGCGCACCGGTTCCCGGCCGCCGGGCGCGAGGTGATCGCCTCGGCCACCGCGGACGGCGACACCACCGTGGTCAGCTGGCTCGGGCCCTGCCACGAGCTGCTCACCGTCTTCAGCGGACCGGCGCCGAGCCGGGAGACACTGCTCGCGCTGTTCAGCGGCCTGGACCTGGACGACCGGCCGGAGGGCCTGCGGGTGCGCGCCGCGGTCGGGCAGGTGCTGGAGCGGATCACGCTCACCGTGCACGGTCGCGGCACGGTGACCATCCCCGGCCCGGAGACCGCCCGCCAGGTGCTGCCCAAGCACCGCGGCGCGGCCACCCCCGGCGGCGAGCTGTGGCGGCTGGCGCTGCCCGGCCGGAAAGGTTCCCCCGACGCCAGGGACTACCTGTTCGTGCTGGCCGGCCCGCGCGGCGCGGCCGAGGTGCAGCTGAGCCGGGACACCGGGGCGAGCACCGATGAGCTGCTCGACTGGGTGGCCGGGCTCGACGTGGCCTGGGCCGGTCGCTGATGGAACCGGTGCTCGCCCTGCTGATCCTGACCTGGCTGGCGATCGCGCTGCTGTACCTGGGCTTGGCCGCGGTGCTGCGCGAGCTGCGGCTGCTCCGCCGCCAGCTCACCGCCCGCCAGGCCACCGGCGCGGAACTGGCCGAACTGCGCCTGCCCGGCTCGGTCACCGCCCGTTTCGACGGCCCGCGCACGGTGCTGATCGCCGACTCCGGCTGCCCGCTGTGCCAGTTCGCCGCCGCCGAACTGGCCCGGCACGCTGAACGCCCGGTGCTGCTCACCTACGAGGAGGCCGAAGCCTGGCCAGACCTGCCCGCGACCGTCGAGCTGGTCACCGACCGCGCGGCCTGGCAGGCCCTGGCCCACCTCAACCCGCCGATGCTGCTGTCGGTGACCGCCGACGGCCGGATCGACTCCCTGGTCCTGCCCACCTCCGCCGCGGAGGTCCGCCGCGCGCTGCACACCCCGGAAAGGCAGCCGTCATGAAGCTCAGCCTGGACCACATCCCGCACGCCGACGCCACCCCGGCCACCTACCCCGCCACCGGCGGCCTGCACGCCCTGGACACCAGGGCCAGCCGCCGCGGCGTGCTGCGCGGCGTCGCGCTGTCCGCGCTGACCCTGGGCACGCTGTCGCTGACCTGGCGCACCGCGAGCGCGGACACCGGCCCCGGCGGCCTGGAAGGCTGGGACCGCAACGACTGCAAGGACGCCTACCCGGGCGGCTACTACGAGTCCCCGGACACCGGCGGCCGGTACCGCACCGCGCCCGCGGCCTGCTTCGGCGGCGAGTTCCGCTCCAGCGAGTACTGCGCGAACGGCTGGCACCGCGCGGACACCGAGGGCGGGCAGAGCTACGGCACGGTGAGCAGCTCCTGCAACGGCAAGAACGCGTGGAAGTGGCGCACGCCCGATGGCCGGGTGTACCGGTGCTCGGACGGGAACCTCACGGTGACCAGGAGCGGCACGACGAACACCTACTTCACCATCTGCCGCGCACTGGTGCGATGAGCGGGACGCTGGCCGCCGCTGGCGCGATGAGCGGGACGCTGGCCGCCGCTGGCGCGATGAGCGAGACGGTGGCTGCCGCTGGCGCGATGAGCGAGACGGTGGCTGCCGCTGGTCTGGCGAGCGCGGCGGTGGCTGCCGCTGGTCCGGTGAGCCGGACGCTCGCCCCCGCCGGTCCGAGGGCTACCCGTGGCCTCCCCTAACCGGGCGGCCCGCCGCTGGCACCCCCTCACCACCGCCGCCTTCCTCGCCCTGGCGGCGCTGGCCGGGGTCCTCCTCGACCCCGGCGGCCCCGGCTGGTCCTGGCTGGTGCTCGGCGCCACCGCCGGTTTCGCGGTCAGCGGCTCCACCTGAAGCCGGAACTCAGCCGCGGTGCTGAGCTCGCCGGTCTGGCGGGGTGTCGCGCCCTTCGCGTTCGCGGGGGGACTGTTGCTCGGCGGGGTGCTGAGCGCGTTCGGGGTGCTGCTGCTCGGTTCGGTGCTGCGGCCACTGGTACCGCCGCTCGTGGTGTCCGCGCTGGTCTGCGCCTGGCTGGCGGTGCTGGTGGCGCGGGAGTTCGGGCTGCTGCGCTTTCCGTTGCCGCAGAACGCTCGGCTGGTGCCGGAGACGGTGTTCCGGCACGGCTCGGTGTTCGGCCCGCTCCAGTTCGGACTGGAGATGGGCACCGGCGTGCGCACCTACGTGACCAGCGGCCTGCCGTACGCGCTGCTGCCACTGGTCGCGTTCTGCGCCGGGCCTGGACCTGCGCTGCTGGCGGGGCTGGCGTTCGGGGCCGGGCGGGCCGTGATGACCTTCGGGGTCCTTCGGCACGGTCCGCCCGGCGCCTGGGACGCGGCCTGGCTTCGGCGCCCCCGGCTGCTGGCCGCGCTGCTCTGCCTGGCCTTCGCGCTGGCTCAGGCCAGCGTGATCGTCGGCCCCTGAGCCGGCACCAGCTCGCCGATCACCGGCGCGCCGGGCACCTCGCCCGCGACCAGCAGGCCGCCGGAGGTCTGCGCGTCGGCCAGCAGCAGAGCGTCCACTTCGGACAGTCCGGCCAGCTCGGCGTGCGGGCGCACCCAGTCCAGGTTCCGCCGGGTTCCGCCGCTGACGAACCCGGCCTCGGCGGCGGCGCGCGCCCCGTCCAGGTAGGGCACCGCCTTCGGGCCCAGCACCGCGGTGACGCCGCTGGCGCGGGCCAGCTTGTGCAGGTGGCCGAGCAGGCCGAAGCCGGTCACGTCGGTGGCGCAGCGGGCACCGCAGGCCACCGCGGCCTCGGCGGCCCGGTCGTTCAGCGTGATCATGGTGGCGATGGCCTCCGGGAAGACCTCGCCGGTGCGCTTGTGCCGGGTGTTGAGCACTCCGGTGCCCAGCGGCTTGGTCAGCGACAGCGGCAGGCCGGGCCGCCCGGCGTCGTTGCGCAGCATGCGGTCCAGCTCGACCAGCCCGGTCACCGCGAGCCCGTACTTGGGGTCGGCGTCGTCGATGCTGTGCCCGCCGCCGATCGGGCAACCGGCCCGCGTGGCGATCTCCGCGCCGCCGCGCAGCACTTCGGCGGCCAGCTCCATCGGCAGCAGCTCGCGCGGCCAGGCCAGCAGGTTCACCGCCAGCAACGGGCGGCCGCCCATCGCGTAGACGTCGGAGAGCGCGTTGGCCGCCGCGATCCGGCCCCAGTCCGCCGCGTCGTCCACCACCGGGGTGAAGAAGTCGGTGGTCAGCACCAGCCCTTGGGTGTCATTGAGTCTGCGCACCGCCGCGTCGTCGCCGTTCTCCGTGCCCACCACCAAGTCCGGTTGCGCACCGGTCAAACCGGTCAGCAGCGGTTCAAGCTCGCCGGGCGGGATCTTGCAGGCGCAGCCGCCGCCGCGGGCGTACTCGGTGAGCCTCACGACCTGGTGCCGAACATGCCGGTGAACACGGCCCGCATGACCAGGTCCTCACCGCGGAACAACCGGCCGATCAGCTGCACCAGGCCCAGCCGCTCGCGACTGGCCGACCGGCGCGCGGAGACCACCTCCAGCTCGCTGCGCAGCACGTCGCCGGGGAACACCGGTTTCGACCAGGACAGCTCGGTGAGGCCGGGCGAGCCCTGCGAGGTGGAACCGGCCAGCACGTGGTCCACGTAGGACCGCATCCACAGCGAGCCGGTGAACCAGCCGGAGGCGCACAGCCCGCCCAGCACCGAGGCCGCCCCCGCCGCCTCGTCCAGGTGGAAGGGCTGCGGGTCGAAGCGCTCGGCGAAGGCCAGCATCTCGTCCTTGTCGATCACGATCTGCCCGAGTGGGATGATCCGTCCGGGAGTGAGGTCCTCGTACGCGATGGCCGCCATGTCAATGATCGTCGCACCGAAATCACCCGAACCGAGGGGAACCGAGTGGGGCGTTCGGCCGTCAAAGGGGTGACCTGCGTCCCACCCATGGAGGTCTCGTGCCGACCGACCACAAGGCCCAGGTGGCCGAACTGATCGCCGACTACCGGCGCAGCCGCGACCAGCTCGGCACCGTGCAGCGCGCCTTCCGCGAGGTCAGGGAGAGCGCCAGCAGCGAGGACGGCGTGGTCACGGTCACCGTCGGGCCCCGCGGCACCCTGCTCGACCTGCGCATCACCGAGCAGGCCTACCAGCGCTACCGGGCCGCTGAGCTGGCCGCGCTGGTGCTGGAGGTGACCGCCGCGGCGGCCGAGCTGGCCGCGGCCAGCGCCCAGCGCGCGCTCGCCCCGCTGCTGCCAGCCGACGCCGATCCGCAGGCCGTGCTGGACGGCAGCGGCGACCTCACCACGGGGGAGCTGAACCTGCGGGCGCGGCAGGCCGATGAGGACTTCGAACAGCAGAACTGGCTGCGTGCGGGAGGCGAGCGGTGAGCGGGTTCCGGACCGAACACGAGCGGCTCAGCCGGGCCGCCGGCGACTTCGACGACTACCGCGAGCGGGCCGACGCGATCGCCAAGGCGCTGACCGCGAAGCTGGCCGAGCTCGGCGAGTGCTGGGGCTCGGACGCGGTGGGCCGCAGCTTCGCCAGGACGCACGTGCCAGGGGCGACCAAGACCCAGCAGCGGCTCGGCGAGCTGCCCGGCGAGCTGGCCGAGGTCGGCGGCAAGTTCGCCAAGACCGCCGAGGAGTACCGGAGCACCGAGCAGGACAACGAGCTGGGGCTGCGCCGGAGCTGACGGGCTTGGCGAGTCGGGGAAGTCGGGGAGAGGACGTATGGGTATCGAACTGCCGCCGGAACTGGCGCAGATCGCCACCGCGCTGAACGTGCGCTGGCCACAGGCCGACGAGGACAAGATGCGCGAGGCGGCCAAGGCGTGGCGCACCGCCGGTGACGGGGTCACCCGGCTGTCCACCGAGACCGACGCGGTCGCCCAGCACGCGCTGACCGGCGCGAAGGGCCGCGCGGCCGACGGCGCCCGGCGGCAGTGGAACGGGTTCGTGGCCGCCGACGACGGCAAGATGCCGCTGACCGCCAAGGGCTGCCTGGAGGCGGCGCAGCGGCTGGAGCACGCGGCGGGCCAGATCGAGGCGACCAAGTCCAAGATCGTCGCCGAGCTGGTGAAGCTGGCCAAGCAGGACGACGTGGCCCAGCTGCTCGCGCAGGAGGGCGGCCGGGAGGCGCTGGCCTCGCGCAGCTCGCTGGCGGCCAGTGTGCTGGCCAACCTGACCCAGCTGACCGACGCGCTGGAGACCGCGGTGCGCAGCACCAGCGGCGTCTCGGTGGACAACGACGTGCAGCCGGTCACCGGCCCCGGCGCGGTCGATCCGAGCACCGGCTACCCGATCGACCCGGCCACCGGCATGCCGATGGACCCGAAGACCGGCCGCCTGATCGACCCGGACACCGGCAACCTGGTCGGCCAGGCCGGGAACTACATGCGCGACCCGCAGACCGGGCAGCTCATCGACCTGCGCACCAACCAGCCGGTGGACCCCGGCACGCTGCCGCAGTACGACCCGGTCACCGGCGAGCCCATCGGCGGCGCGGGCGCCCCCTCCGGCGCGCCACCACTGGCCGCCGCGCCCGGCACCCAGCCCGCGCTGCCACCGGACCCGCGCCTGCCGGTGCCGCCGGGCCGGGCAGGGGACCACGAGCAGCCGTCCTTCGGCCCGCAGCCGGGCCACAACGCGCCGCCGCCGTACTACCACGACCCGTCCCCGCAGACCGGCCCGATCGAGCTGCCCCGGCAGCAGCCCGCGCCGCCCCCGCCGGTCTACTACGACCCCACCCCGACCCCGCCGATGCGCCAGGGACCGGGCCCGAACGAGGTCCGGCTGTCCTTCGCGGGCGCGCCCGAGCCGGTCGCCGGTCCGCCCGCGGCCCCGCCGCCGGTCGCGCCGCCACCGGCCGCACCGGCCGCGCCGCCGCCCAGCTTCCAGCAGTTCGGCCCCGGCCAGCCGGGCACGCCGTTCGCACC
>NZ_JBSFUA010000013.1:0-181459 GCF_053591555.1 Crossiella sp. NPDC003009
CTTCCCCGTCTTCGTGCTCGGCGGCTTCGGCCTGCTCTCCGGCTTCCCCGTGCTCGTCCTGCTGATCGGCACCCTGCGCGACCCCCGGCTGCGCGAGCCGCCGGGGGTCCGCGCCGCGGAAGGTGAACACCGCCTGGTCCGGGTCCCCGGCCAGCAGGCACTCCTGCGCCGCGTCGCCCAGCCGGCGAATGAGCGTGTACTGCAACGGGTCCAGGTGCTGCCCGTCGTCCACCAGCAGGTGCCGCACCCGGGCCTGCTCGGCGGCCAGCAGCTCCGGATCGGTCTGCAATGCCAGCAGCGCGGAGCCGACCAGCTCGGCCGCGTCCAGCGCGGGCGCGGCGGCCTGCGGACCGGCCGAGCCGACCACCCCGCGCAACAGCGTCACCTGCTCGTACTGCAACCCGAAGGTGCCTGCCGCCACCCACTCCGGCCGCTCGTGCCGCTCGCCGAGCTCGATCAGCTCCTCCGGCCCCACGCCGCGCTCGGCCGCCCGCAGCAGCAGGTCCCGCAGCTCCGCGGCGAACCCCGGCAGCCCCAGCGCGGGCCGCAACCGCTCCGGCCAGTCCGGCGCGCCGGCCTCGATGTCCCCGGCCAGCAGCTCCCGCACCACGGCGTCCTGCTCCGGCCCGGACAGCAGCCGCGGCGGCGGCAGCCCGTCCCTGGCGGCCTGCAACCGCAGCACCGCGAAGGCGTAGGAGTGCACGGTGCGCACCAGCGGCTCCCGGATGGTGCGCAGCCCCTCCGGCTGGTCGGCGGTCAGCCGGGCGGTGATCCGGGCCCGCAGGGTGATCGCGGACTTCCGGCTCGCGGCCAGCACCAGCACCCGCTCCGGATCGGCCCCCCGCCGGATCCGGTCCGCCGCCACCTCGGCCAGCAGCGTGGTCTTGCCGGTCCCCGGCCCGCCCAGCACCCGCAGGAACCCGCTGGTGTGCGCGAGCACCGCACGGGCCGCGTCGTCCCACCTTGGCGGCGGAACCGGCTCGGCCGTCCGGCGAACCAGCGCAGGCGGACGGAGAGGCACCGTGGCATCGAATCACGCCGGGTGGTCGGGCGGGTGAACTGACCCCCGGCGCGTTCCGCTCGCGGCCGCGGCCAGTAACCGGCCGGGCACGCGGGGGCGCCGCGGCGGGGGCGCCGCACGTCCGGCTTTGCCCTTTTGGGCACTGTTGGCTCACTGATTGCACGCACAAGCGAAAAAACAGGGGTGGCGGATCATGGGATGTGTCCGCTCGCGATAACACACGATTTGCAACGCCCTCTGCGACATAGATCACGAAAGCTCGATTGGCGTAAGGGGAACTCGTTCTGTGCACCGTCGCATTCGCGCGTCTGCGGCAACCGGGTCCGGACTGCGCCGACTGTTCGCACAAAATGCCGATTGCTGGTCACAGCGCGCTGCATGAACCCCCGAATCGTGTGGTCATCCACCTTGCAAAACTTGTCGCCAGACAAAGAACAAGTCGCCCGGTCAGGTGACTTCACGCGGGCGAACGCGCGGTGCTAGCTTCGCCATGACCGGACGTGAATGCGTAGCCCACCCCACCAGGACCCCTAGTCGAGTGGCTGCGCCACGCCATTAAGCAGCGCAATTTCCCCAAACGTTCCCTTTTCTTTTCCGATCTATTCTGCCCTTTTTCGCATGCATAGAAATTGGTGGTGTACGCGGTGACTGAATCGTTGGAGTCCGACGTCCGGACCGAGAGCAACGGCAACGGCAACGGGCACGCCCAGCTCAGCCTCGGCACGGCTGCGGCGCGGAACCTGGCGACGACGACCAAGTCCGTCCCGCAGATGCAGGCGATCTCCTCCCGGTGGCTGCTGAAAGTGCTGCCCTGGGTGGAGGCCAAGGGCGGCGCGTTCCGGGTCAACCGGCGGCTGAGCTACACCGTCGGCGACGGCCGGGTCACCTTCACCTCGGTCGGCGACCAGATCCGGGTGGTGCCGCCGGAGCTGTGCGAGCTGCCGATCCTGCGCGGGTTCGGCGACGAGGAGGTGCTCACCGCGCTGGCCCTGCGGTTCCAGCAGCGGGAGTACCAGCCGGGCGACGTGATCGTGGAGTTCGGCAACGAGTCCAACGAGGCGTTCCTGATCGCGCACGGCAAGGTCAACAAGCTCGGCCTCGGCGAGTTCGGCGACCAGACCGTGCTGGGCACCATGGCCAACGGCGACCACTTCGGCGACGAGTCGCTCACCGACCCCAGCAGCATCTGGGACTACACCGTCAAGGCGGTCACCCCGGTGACCGTGCTGGTGCTGGAGCAGCGCGGCTACGACGAGATCTTGGACCAGTCCCCCGCGCTGCAGGAGCACATCACGGCCTACGTGGCGGGCCAGGCGCGCAAGGGCAACCCGCACGGCGAGGCCGAGATCGAGGTGTCCTCCGGGCACGAGGGCGAGGTCGCCCTGCCCGGCACCTTCGTCGACTACGAGCTGAGCCCGCGGGAGTACGAGCTCAGCGTGGCGCAGACCGTGCTGCGGGTGCACTCCAGGGTGGCCGACCTCTACAACCAGCCGATGAACCAGCTCGACCAGCAGCTGCGGCTGACCATCGAGGCGCTGCGCGAGCGCCAGGAGCACGAGCTGGTCAACAACAAGAGCTTCGGCCTGCTGCACAACGCCGACCTCAAGCAGCGCATCCACACCCGCTCCGGCCCGCCCACCCCGGACGACCTGGACGACCTGCTGGCCACGGTGTGGAAGGAGCCCGGCTTCATCCTGGCCCACCCCAAGGCGATCGCCGCCTTCGGCCGGGAGTGCAGCAATCGCGGCATCTATCCGACCGCGATCGACATGAACGGCAACAAGGTGCCGTCCTGGCGCGGGGTGCCCATCCTGCCCTGCAACAAGATCCCGGTCACCCGGAACAACACCAGCTCGATCATGCTGCTGCGGGTCGGCGAGCACAACCAGGGCGTGGTCGGCCTGCACCAGACCGGCATCCCGGATGAGTACCAGCCCGGTCTTTCGGTGCGGTTCATGGGGATCAGCGAGAAGGCGATCATCTCCTACCTGGTGAGCGCCTACTACTCGGCCGCGGTGCTGGTGCCGGACGCGCTGGGCGTCCTGGAGAACGTGGAACTCGGCCGGCACGATGGCTGACCAGCCCTTCGAGCTGCCGGACTTCTACCTGCCGCACCCGGCACGGTTGAACCCGCATCTGGAATCGGCGAGGGCCCACGACAAGCGGTGGGCGCTCGAGATGGAGATGATCGGGTCCACGAAGGACGGCGGACCGGAGATCTGGAGCGAGGCCTACTTCGACGGCATGGACATGGCCGGGCTGTGCGCCTGGGCGCATCCGGACGCGCCCGGCGACCGGCTCGACCTGGTGACCGACTGGTACACCTGGGTCTTCTACTTCGACGACCACTTCCTGGCGTTGTTCAAGAGGACCAAGGACCAGCAGGGGGCCAAGGCCCATCTGGACCGGCTGATGGCCTTCATGCCGCTGGACCTCTCCGACCCTCCACAGTGGACGAACCCGGTGGAGCGCGGACTGGCCGACCTCTGGACCCGCACCGCACCGCACATGTCGATGGACTGGCGTGCGCGGTTCGCGGTGAGCACGGAGAACCTGTTGGTGGACTGCGTGTGGGAGCTGGACAACATCGCCAACGGCCGGGTGCCGAACCCGATCGACTACCTCGGCATGCGCCGCAAGGTCGGCGGCGCGCCGTGGTCGGCGGGCCTGGTCGAGTACACCGAGAGCGCGGAGGTCCCGGAACGGGTGGCGCACAGCCGCCCGCTCCGGGTCCTCCGGGACACCTTCGCCGACGGGGTGCACCTGCGCAACGACATCTTCAGCTACCAGCGGGAGACCCAGCAGGAGGGTGAGGTGAACAACGGCGTGCTGGTGCTGGAGACCTTCCTCGGCTGCGGCCCGCAGCAGGCCGCGGACACCGTCAGCGACATCATCACCTCCCGGCTCAAGCAGTTCGAGCACACCGCGCTGACCGAGCTGCCGCCGCTGTTCGCCGAGCACGCGCTCAAGCCCGCCGAGCAGCTCGCGGTGGCCCGCTACGTCAAGGGGTTGCAGGACTGGCAGTCCGGCGGGCACCAGTGGCACCTGCGCTCCAACCGGTACATGAACAAGAACGCGCCCGTGCCCGGCGCGCGGCGGGCAGGCCGGTTCCTCAGCGGGGTCGGCACCGGCTCGCTGCCGATCGGGGGCGGACATGCCTGACGCCACCACCATGCTCGGCCTGACCGGCCCCGGCATGGGCCTGACCCGGATGTCGGCCTTCGCGCCGCCGGTCAACACCGAACCGGTGCAGCCGCACGGGGTGCACTTCGGCGGCGGCGCGCTGCCGGAGTTCTACCTGCCCTACCCGGCCAAGACCAGCCCGCACCTGGAGCGTGCCAGGAGCTTCGCCGCGGACTGGACCAGGCGGATCGGCATCGGGCGCTGCGGGGTGTGGACCGACCACTGGGCCGACGCCCAGGACTTCGGGCTGTGGGCCGCGCTGAGCGTGCCGCACGCCCCGGTCCAGGCGGTGGAGCTGGTGGCGGCCTGGGGTGTCTGGGCTTCCCACTACGACGACTTCATCGACGACCGGTTCAAGCGCACCCGCGACCTGGCCGGTGCACGGTCCTATGTGGACAGACTGATGACCTTCCTGCCCGGGAAGCTGTCCGCGATGCCCGCACCGGCGGACCCGGTGCAGGCCGGGCTGGCCGACCTGTGGACCCGGATGGCACCGACGCTGCCGCCCTCGGGCCGGGCCGCCTATCCCGGTCAGCTCGGGGAGTTCCTGCGCGGACCGCTGTGGGAGATCCACAACGTGCTGCTGGGCCGGGTCCCGGATCCGGTGGACTACCTGGAGATGCGCCGGCAGACCGGCGGCGGGATGTTCGCCTACGGGCTGGCCATGGCGGCCCTGGGCGGCGACCTGCCCGCGGCGGTGCGCGAGCACCGGACCATGCGCGCGCTGGCCGAGATCTTCGCCGAGGCGCCGGGGATCCGCAACGACGTCCTGTCCTACGACAAGGAGGTCCGGGCGGGTGACACGCACAACGCCGTGCTGATCACCCAGCAGTTCCTGGGCTGCGACCGCGGCCGGGCGACCGCGATCGTGAACGACCTGCTCACCGAGCGGATCAAGCAGTTCCAGCGGCTGGCCGCGGTGGACGTGCCGCGGCTGGCCAGGGAGCTGGAGCTGGACGCCATCGATCGGGCGGCGCTGACCGGCGTGGTGGACGCGCTGCGCGACTGGCTGGCCGGCGACCACGTGTGGCAGTCGGGCAGCCCGCGCTATCGATGAACGAGTTTCCTTTGCACCAGAACGACAATGGAGGAGTCGCACGATGACCACAGTCCAGCCACGGGAATCCGAGACGGCCAAGCCGGTGCTGCGCAGCGCCTACCAGCGCTCGGTCGCGGAGTACTGGAACGCCGAGCAGGACCCGGTGAACCTCCGGCTCGGCGACGTCGACGGCCTCTACCACCACCACTACGGCCTCGGCGACTACGACCCCGCGGTGCTGGAAGCCCCCGCCGACCGGCGCGACCAGGCGATCATCGACGAGATGCACCGGCTGGAGACCGCGCAGGCGGAGGTGCTGCTGGACCACCTCGGCGATGTCAAGCCCACGGACAAGCTGCTGGACGCGGGCTGCGGCCGCGGCGGCACCAGCATCATGGCCAACCTGCGCTTCGGCTGTGAGGTCGACGGCGTGTCCATCTCGCAGAAGCAGGTGGACTTCGCCAACGAGCAGGCCCGCAAGCGCGGGGTGGCCGACCGGGTGCGGTACCACTTCCGGAACATGCTCGACACCGGGTTCGAGACGGCCTCCCGCAAGGCCATCTGGAACAACGAGAGCACCATGTACGTGGACCTGCACCAGCTCTTCGCCGAGCACGCGCGGCAGCTGGAGATCGGCGGCCGCTACGTCACCATCACCGGTTGCTACAACGACGTCACCGGCGGACGGTCCAAGGCGGTCAGCCAGATCGACCAGCACTACACCTGCAACATCCACGCCCGCAGCCAGTACTTCAAGGCCATGCAGGCCAACAACCTGGTGCCGATCAGCGTGATCGACCTGACCGCGGCCACCATCCCGTACTGGGAGCTGCGGGAGAAGTCCTCGGTCGCCACCGGCGTGGAGGCCCCGTTCCTGCAGGCCTACCGCGAGGGCAGCTTCCACTACCTGCTCATCGCGGCCGACCGGATCTGACGCCATGTCCGAGGCAGTGGCCCCCGCCCCGACGCGCCCGGCCTGGCCGGCCGGGCCGTCGGGACTGGGCACCTCCGCGGCCCGCGTCGCCGCCGTGTTCGGCCAGGAACCGCCGCCGGTGGCGGTGGCCGAACCAGCGCCACCCCCGGTCCCGGAACCGGCGCCCAGCGGCGATCCCGCCTACGCGTACCGGTCCTGGGGCGAGGGGAACTTCTCGCCGGTGTACGTGCCGGTGGTGGAGCGGATCAACCCGGCGCTGGGCACCGAGGTGGACCTGCGGGTGGTGGACTGGGCGCTGGAATGCGGGTTCTCCGACGAGGAGAGCGAGCTGATGGGCAAGGGCGGGTTCGGCAGGCTGGCCATGCTCACCCATCCGGACTCCGAGGCCCCGGACCAGCTGCTGATCTCGGCGCGGCTGAACGCGGCCTGGTGGGCCGCGGACGACCTCTACGCGGACAGCACCGAGCACGGGGCCACCCCCACCGAGCTGCCCGGCAGGCTGATGCTGGCCATGGCCGCGATGGACCCGGTGCCCGACGCCAGGGAGTTCACCCCGCCGCTGGCGGAGAAGATCGCCAGTGAGCGGGTGCTGGTGGCGCTGCGCTCGGGCATCGAGCACCTGGCCGCGCGCAGCACGCCCGCGGTGGTGCAGCGGGTGAACTACTCGACCTTCGCCATGTTCGTCAGCTGGACCGCCTACGCGGCCTGGCGGCACACCGACTCCTACCCGCCGGCCTGGGAGTACCTGGCCGCGCGGCAGCACGACAACTTCTACACCTCGATGACGCTGATCGACGCGGTCGGCGGCTACGAGGTGCCGGCCAACCTGTACAACGCCCCGGAGGTCCGGGAGGCCGCGTTCCAGGCGGGTCTGGCCAGCGTGCTGGTCAACGACCTGTTCTCGGTGGCCAAGGACGCCGCGGACGAGCTGCCGGTGTGCAACATGGTCCTGCAGATCGCCGCCGACCGGGGCTGCTCCATCGAGGAGGCCACCGAGGTCACCGTGGAGCTGCACAACGAGGTCGTGCGCGACTTCGAGGCCGGGCACCGGCGGCTGGCCGCGGTGCCCTCGCCGGAGCTCCAGCGGTTCCTGCGCGGCCTGCGGGCCTGGATGGGCGGCGGATTCGAGTGGCACCACACGAACCCGCGCTACCGGACCTGATCCCCACTGTTTTCTCCAAGTTCGATTCCTGTTGACCTGTAACGAGACTTGGCGGTGTGCACGGTGACAGAAGCGTTGGAGTCCGACGTCCGGACCAATGGCAACGGGAACGGCAACGGCGCTCAACTGAGCCTGGGCACGGCGGCGGCGCGGAACCTGGCGTCCACCACCAAGTCCGTGCCGCAGATGCAGGGCATCAGCCCGCGCTGGCTGCTCAAGATGCTGCCCTGGGTGGAGGCCAGCGGCGGCGCCTACCGGGTGAACCGCCGGATGACCTACTCGGTGGGCGACGGCAGGCTCAGCTTCAGCAACGTCGGCACCCAGATCCGGGTGGTGCCGCCGGAGTTGTGCGAGCTGCCGCTGCTGCGCGGGTTCGAGGACCAGGAGGTGCTCGCCGCGCTGGCCGACCGGTTCGAGCAGCAGGGCTTCGAGAAGGGCGAGGTGCTCATCACCCAGGGCCAGCCGGCGGACCGGGTGATCCTGGTGGCGCACGGCCGGATCACCAAGCTCGGCGTCGGCAAGTTCGGCAACACCACCTCGCTGGGCACCCTGGTCGACGGCGACCACTTCGGCGACGAGGCGCTGCTGGGCGAGGCCACCTGGCAGTTCACCGCCCGCGCGGCCACCCCCGGCACGCTGTTGTCCTTGCCCCGCACCGTCTTCCAGCAGCTGGTGGAGCAGTCCCCCGCCTTGCGCGAGAAGGTGACCGCCTACCGGCTCAGCCCGCGCAAACCGCAGAACGCCAAGGGCGAGGCGGAGATCGACCTGGCTTCCGGGCACGAGGGCGAGTACGACCTGCCGGGCACCTTCGTCGACTACGAGCTCTCGCCGAGGGAGTACGAGCTGGCGGTGGCGCAGACCGTGCTGCGCGTGCACACCAGGGTCACCGACCTGTACAACCACCCGATGAACCAGCTGGACCAGCAGCTCCGGCTGACCATCGAGGCGCTGCGCGAGCGCCAGGAGCACGACATGCTCAACAACACCAGCTTCGGCCTGCTGCACAACGCCGACCTCAAGCAGCGGGTGCCCACGCACAGCGGCCCGCCCACCCCGGACGACCTGGACGACCTGTTGTGCCGCAGGCGCAAGACGAAGTTCATGCTGGCCCACCCCAAGGCGATCGCCGCCTTCGGCCGGGAGTGCAACAAGCGCGGGGTCTACGCCGAGACGGTGGACTTCGAGGGCACCAAGGTGCAGGGCTGGCGCGGGGTGCCGATCCTGCCCAGCAACAAGATCCCGATCACCGAGACCGGGTCCACCTCGATCGTGGCCATGCGCGTCGGCAAGGAGGACCAGGGCGTGATCGGCCTGCACCAGACCGGCATCCCGGATGAGTACCAGCCGGGGCTGAACGTGCGGTTCATGGGCATCAACGACAAGGCGGTCACCTCGTACCTGGTCAGCACCTACTACTCGGTGGCGGTGCTGGTGCCGGACGCGCTCGGTGTGCTGGAGAACGTCGAGATCGGGCACTGACGAACATGGCGAGTGTGGAAACGACCCCGGCTCTGGGCACGGACACCATCGGTGAGGTGCTCGCCTGGAGCCGGGGCATGATCGAACCCGCCATGCGGGAGGCGGTGGAGCGACTACCGCAGTCCATGCGGCGCATCGCCGGGTACCACTTCGGCTGGTGGGACGAGCAGGGCAGGCCGAGCGAGGGCAGCAGCGGCAAGGTGATCCGGCCGGCGCTGGTGCTGCTGACCGCGGAGGCGGTGGGCGGCATCCCGGCCGCCTCGGTGCCCGCCGCGGTGGCCATCGAGCTGGTGCACAACTTCTCGTTGCTGCACGACGACGTGATGGACGGCGACACCACCCGGCGGCACCGGGCCACCGCGTGGAGCGTGTTCGGGCTGAACGCGGCGATCCTGGCCGGGGACGCGCTGCTGGCGGTGGCGATGGAGGTGCTGGCCACCAGCAGGCAGCCCAGCGCGGCGGAGGCCAGCAAGGTGCTCAGCGGGGCGGTGCTCGACCTGCTGGACGGGCAGTACAACGACCTCTCCTTCGAGGACCGGGCCGATGTGGACGTGGCCGAGTGCGTGGCGATGGCCATCGGCAAGACCGCCGCGCTGCCCAGGGCGGCCTGCGCGCTGGGCGCCATGTTCGGCGGCGGCAGCGCGGAGGAGGTGGCGCACCTGGCCCGCTTCGGCGAGGACGTCGGGCTGGCCTTCCAGCTGGTGGACGACCTGCTCGGCATCTGGGGCGATCCGGCGGTCACCGGCAAGCCGGTCTACTCCGACCTGCAGAACCGCAAGAAGTCGCTGCCGGTGGTCTTCGCGCTGACCTCCGGCACCCCGGCGGCCCGCGAGCTGGCCGCGCTGTACCAGCGCACCGACCCGCTGGAGTCCGCCGAGCTGGCCAAGGCGGCCGGGCTGGTGGAGACCGCGGGCGGGCGGGCCTGGGCGCAGGAGAGGGCGGACGGCCTGCTCGCGCAGGGGTTGCAGCACCTGGCGGCCAGTTCGCCGCGGTCCCGGGCGGGCGGTCAGCTCACCATGCTCGCCCGATTGATCACCCAACGGGACCGGTGAGGCTTTTCGCCGCACACCAACGATTCTGGGCCGTTCGCGCGCTATCACCGCGCGGACGGCTCAGTTCCGTTTTGTCCCCCGATAGAGTGGATGGATGCTCAACGAGGCCGCGCTCGCGGTGGGGCGGCAGGTGGTCCGGCACACCGTGCGCACCTGGCTGGACCAGCGCAAGGCGCAGTCGGACCGGCACACGCCGCTGTCCGAACTGATCGCGGTCGCGGTGCCGGACGCCTTCACCCGGCGCAAGCTGGAACGTCGGCTGGCCGACATCGGCGACCAGGCCGCGCACCGGCTGCGGCCCTGGTACGACGTGGAGTTCCGGGACCTGCCAGAGCACGAGCGGCGGGCCGCGCTGGACGCGGTGGCCGACGCGCTGGCCGAGGCCGACCTGTCCGACCGGACCCTGTTCGAGGCGGACCTGGACCCGGCCAAGCTGGCCAGGCTGGTGCGCGACCGGGTGCCCTCGGCGGTGGTGCGGGCCGGGCTCAGCGACGCGGCCGCGGACCTGTACTCGGCGGTGCTGGACGAGAGCTGCATGGCGCTGGTCAGCGTGGTCCGGGAGCTGCCGGCCTTCAGCCAGCGCGCGGACGCGGAGTTCCTCAGCCGGTTCACCGCGGTGGCGGAGAAGATCGAGCTGGTGCTGCACCGGCTGCCCAGGACCTCGCTGGATGCCCCGCAGGGCAGCGCGCACGACGCGGAGTTCCGGCGGCGCTACCTGGGCTACCTGAGCGAGACGCTGGACGAGCTGGAGCTCTTCGGCGTGGACACCCGGCGGTACCGGCCGCACACCTCGGTGTCGGTGGCCTACCTGAGCCTGAGCGTGACCAGCTCCGGCGGGGAGGACGAGGACTTCTCCGCCTCGGGCTGGCGGGCGGCCGACGGCGGGCAGCGGGTGGAGTCCGCGCTGGCGGACCGGTCGCGGACGCTGCTGCGCGGGGACGCCGGGTCCGGCAAGACCACGCTGATGCAGTGGCTGTCGGTGTCCGCGGCCCGCGGCACGTTCACCGGGAAGCTGGCGCCGTGGAACAACCTGGTGCCGTTCCTGGTGCGGCTGCGCGGTTACGCCGACACCGAGCTGCCCGAGCCGCAGGACCTGGTGGCCGCCAACGCCGGGCCGATCGCCGGGCTGGCGCCGACCGGCTGGGTGCACCGGCTGCTCTCCGACGGCCAGGCGCTGCTGCTGGTGGACGGGGTCGACGAGCTGACCGCGGACCGGCGGCCCAGGGTGCGGCGCTGGCTCAAGGGCCTGCTGGCGGCTTACCCGGACCTGCGGGTGGTGGTCACCGCGCGGCCGAGCGCGGCGGACCGGAGCTGGCTGGACGCCGAGGGTTTCCGCGCGGTGCGGCTGGAACCCATGACGCCGCTGGACATCGCCGAGTTCACCCGCCGCTGGCACGAGGCCATCCGCGGCGCGGCCCTGCCCTGCGAGCCGGAGGAGCTGGACGAGTACCGCACGACCCTGTTGCGGCACTTGGAGTCCCGGCCCGCGCTGCGCATGCTGGCCACCAACCCGTTGCTGTGCGCGCTGTTGTGCGCGCTGAACCTGGACCGCCGCAAGCAGCTGCCACCGGACCGGATGAAGCTGTACGAGGCGGCCCTGGAGCTGCTGCTGGACCGCAGGGACGCCGAACGCGAGGTGCCCGCGGCGCAGGAGCTTTCACTGGAGCCGGCGACCAAGCTGGGCGTGTTGCAGTACCTGGCCTGGAGCCTGAGCATGTGCGGCCGCACCCAGCTGGACCTGGCGGATGCCTCGGGTCATGTGCAGCGGGCGCTGGCCAGGATGCCCTCGGTGGAGCTGCACCCGGCGACGGTGTTGCAGCACCTGCTGGAGCGCAGCGGGGTGCTGCGCGAACCGGTGGAGGGCAAGGTCGACTTCATCCACCGGACCTTCCAGGAGTACCTGACCGGCAAGGAGATCGCCGACCACCACCTGGTCGGATTCCTGGTCCAGCAGGCACATCTGGACACCTGGCGGGAGACCGTGGTGCTGGCCGCCGGGCACTGCTCGGTGCCGCTGCGGGCCGAGCTGCTGGACGGCATCCTGGACCGCGCGGACGCCGAGCGGCGGCACGCGCGCAAGCTGCGGCTGCTGGCGGCGGCCTGCCTGGAGACCACGCACACGGTGCCGGAGCAGGTGGCGGCGCGAGTGGACGCGGTGCTGGACCAGCTGGTGCCGCCGAGGGACAGCCGCGAGGTGCGCTCGCTGGTGCTGGCCGGGGAACAGGTGCTGCGCAAGCTTCCGTCCACTTTGGACGGTCTGAGTGACGCGGTGGCCACGGCCTGCGTGGAGACCGCGTCTCTGGTGAACGGACCGGCCGGGCTGCGGGTCCTGAGCAGGTACGCCTCGGACCCACGGCTGTCGGTGCAGCGGGACCTGGCCTGGGCCTGGCGGCACTTCGACCCCGAGGAGTACGCGGTCCAGGTGCTGGCCAACGCGCCATTGGCCGACGGCAGCGTGCTGGTGACCGAGTACAACCAGCTGCCGCACCTGCACCACCTGCGGCACCTGCGCTGGACCCGGATCAACGTGATCGGCTCGAACCGGACCGACCTGGACTTCCTGGCCGGGGTGCCGCACCTGCGCTCGCTCAGCCACACCAACGATCCCGGGGCCGACCTGCACGAGCTGACCGAGCACCCGCAGCTGGCCTACCTGCGGCTGCACGAGCGCTGCCACAGCCTGGACTTCCTCGCCGCGTTGCCCAGGCTGCGCACGCTGAAACTGACGCCGCCGGAGGGCCTGACCGACCTGTGGTTCCTGGCCGACCTGCTGGAGCTGCGCGAGCTGGACCTCAACGGCTGCCGCCAGCTGACCGACATCACCGGACTGGCCACCTGCAAGGACCTGGACACGCTGAGCCTGAGCCACGCGTGGGCGCTGACCGACCTCAGTCCGCTGGAGCTGCTGCCCAAGCTCACCGACCTGACGCTGGAAGAACTGCCCGCGCTGCCCGATCTGTCCGGGCTGAGCCCGCTGCTGCCCAGGCTCACCCGGTTGTGGCTCTCGGAGCTGAACGTGCCCGATCTCGAACCGCTGGCCGGGAGCTCGTTGACCGAGCTGTACCTGCTCGAGCTGCCCGAGGTGGACCTGAGCCCGCTGGTCGAGCTGCCCGGCCTACGGCTGCTCGACCTGGCCGACAACGTGGTGGTGCACGACCTGGCCCCGCTGGCCGGGCTGACCCAGCGGATGACGCTGCGGCTGTTCGTCCACCAAGAGGTCCGCAACGAGGACAAGCTGGGCCCGAACATCCGCGTCGTGCGGCACTGAGGCTGTCGGTGCCGTGCGCCAGAATGGCCGCGTGGACGAGGAAACCATGGAACGGGTGCGCAGCGCCGTGCAGTCCATCCCGGCCGGACAGGTGGCCACCTACGGCGATGTGGCCGATGTGTCGCGGGCGCCGTCGCCGCGGCTGGTGGGCCGGGTGCTGGCTGAGGACGGGCACGACCTGCCCTGGCACCGGGTGTTGCGCGCCAACGGGACCTGCGCCCCGCACCTGGCCCGCGAGCAGCTGGAGCTGCTGCGGGCCGAGGGGGTGCTGGCCGACGACGGGAAGGTCAACCTGCGCAAGTACCGCTGGGAGGCGGTGCCGGGGCCGGAGGAACCTCCCGGCCTGTTCTAGCTCCGTTCGTCGGTCGCGCCCAGGTGCGGCACGTGCTGCGGCTGGACCGTGGCCAGGCGACCCGCCTGGTAGTCCTGCACCGCCTCGATGATCTCGGCGCGGGTGTTCATCACGAACGGGCCGTAGCGCGCGACCGGCTCGTTGATCGGCCTGCCGCCGAGCACCAGCACCTCCCAGCCATGCCCGCTGGCCGGTGGCTGGGTGTCGGCCGCCCGCAGGGTGACCGCGGCACCGTGGCCGAGCACCGCGAGCTGACCCTCCTCGAGGGGCTTGGCCTCCGCGCCGACCGTGCCGCGGCCGGAGAGCACGTAGACCAGCGCGTTGAAGTTCTCCGGCCAGGGCAGGTCGAGGCGGGCGCCGGGGCTGACCGTGGCGTGCAGGTAGGTGATCGGGGTCCAGGTGACGCCCGGACCGGCGTGCCCGTCCAGCTCACCCGCGATCACCCGCACCAGCGCACCACCGTCCACACTGGACACCAGGCCGACGTCTCGCGCGCCGATGTCCTGGTAGCGCGGCGGTGTCCACTTCAGCGAGCGGGGCAGGTTCACCCACAGCTGCACCCCGTGGAACAGCCCGCCCCTGGTCACCAGTTCCTCGGTGGGCAGCTCGCTGTGCAGCACCCCGGCGCCCGCGGTCATCCACTGGGTCTGGCCGTCCGCGATAACCCCGCCGCCACCGGTGGAGTCGGCGTGCTGCCAGGCCCCGTCGATGACGTAGGTGACCGTCTCGAACCCGCGGTGCGGGTGCCAGGGCGCGCCCTTGGCCTCACCCGGCGCGTACTCCACCGCGCCGAGGTGGTCCAGCATCAGGAACGGGTCGGCCATCGCCAGGTCCACCCCGGGGAAGGGCCGCCGGACCGCGAAGCCCTCGCCCTCCACCGAGTGGGTCGCGTGCACCGTGCGCAGCACCGGCCGCCAGGCGGTGAGCTCCTGGGGCAGCTCGGGCAGGCGGGGCAGAGTCAGGGTGTCGGCGGTGACGGCTGGCATGGCTGCCTCCTCGGTCCCCGGCCGCCTGATCCGGCGGCCGCTGCCCCCGTCAACTAAGTTGATGGTTCAACTATTCCATCCTGGTCTGGGTGAGCCGCCAGTGGTTGCCGAACGGGTCGCGCAGGCCGACGTCGATGCCGTACTCGTGCTGTTCCGGCTCGCCGATGAACTCCACGCCCTTGGCCGAGAGCTCCCGGTAGGTGGCCCAGACGTCCTTGGTGCCGAAGCCGCCCGGACACAGCAGGCCGGCCGCCATCAGCTCGCGGAGCTGGACGGAGCTGGCCTCGTCCACCAGCGGCGGCACCGGGAGGTTCAGCGCGATCGGCACCTGCGGGGCTTCCGGGGCGGTGACCGACACCCAGCGCATGTGCTCGAACTGGACGTCGCCGTGCGGCGCGAAACCCAGCTTGTTGACGTAGAAGTCCAGGGCCTGGTCCTGGTCGGCGACCCAGACGTGCACCATGTTGACGGCAGTGATCATGCGGTCACGGTAGCCAGGCCGGGTGCGCCGGGGCTTCTCCAAAACTGCTCTTCGCGCGGACGGCTCATGGCCCGGACGAAACAGCCGGGCACCGGGCCGTAGCCGGGGTGCGCGCGGGCACGGTAGGCGCTCGGGCTCTCCCCGACGAAGCGGCGGAACTGGGTGCTGAACGAGCCGAGGCTGGTGAAGCCAACCGCGAGGCAGACCTCGGTGACGCTGGTCCGGCCCGCGCGGAGCAGGGTTTTCGCCCGTTCCATCCGGCGGGTGAGCAGGTACCGGTGCGGGGTCTCGCCGAAGGCGGCCTTGAAGCGGCGGCTGAAGTGGGAGGGGGACACGGTGGCCGCCCTGGCCAGGGCCGGGATGTCCAGCGGCTCGGCGTAGGCGGTGTCGATCAGGTCGCGGGCCCGCAGCAGGTGGCGGGTCAGCGGGGCGTCCATGCGGGCATTGTCGCGCCGGGGTCAGACAGTCGCGGCCAGGTAGCGCTGCACGACCAGGTCGACCACCCGGTCGTGCGCGCCGAGTGGTTGTGCCACCACCGCGTGCCCGGCCACCCGCAGCGCCTGGTGGAACAGCCCGGGGGCGAGCAGCCAGGAGGCCACCGAGACCCGGCGGCCGGTGCGGCGGGCCGCCTCCAGCGCGGTGCCCAGACCGGGGGCGGCGGTGGTCACGTAGCCGACCTCGACCTGATCACCCAAGCGGTCGCTCAGCTGGGCGGCGGCCGCCCGAACCTCGGTCAGCGCGCCCTCGTCCGAGGAGCCTGCCGCGCCGAGGACCACCGCGTCGCCTGGTCGCCAGCCCGCTTCGACCAGGCGCAGGGCGGCCAGTGCGACCAGTTCGGGGGCCGCGCCGAAGGCCGGGGTCACCGTGACGTTCCGGCAGCCGCTGGCCACCACTTCGGCAGGCACGTCCACCCGGACGTGGTAGCCACTGGCCAGGAACGCGGGCACCACCACCGCGTCGTCCACCAGCACCTCGGACAGGCGGGGGTCGCGGACGTCGGCGTAGGCGACGGTGACCGGCTGCCCGAGCCTGCGCGCGGTGGCGGCGGCCAGCGCCTCGGTGACCAGTGCGCCCGCCGGGTCCTTGGTGCCGTGCGCGATGAGCACCAGGGGTCTCATCGCAGCGCTCCGGCCGGGGTGTCCAGCGGGATCCGGTAGCCGCGCTTGACCACGGTCTGGATCAGGCGGGGTTCGCCGAGGGCGGTGCGCAGCCTGCCCACCGCGGTCTCCACCGCGTGCTCCTCGCCGCCGGTGGGCAGCGCGGCCAGCAGCTCGGCCCGAGGCACCACCTTGCCGGAGTGCCGGACCAGTGCGCGCAGCACGGCCATCGGGGCGGGCGCCACCGGGCGGTACTCGCCGTCGACCAGCACCGCCTGGCCGCGCAGCTCCAGGTCCTTCCCGGCCGCCCGGAGCCGGGGCGCGCGGGCGGCCAGCTCGGTGCCGAGGTGACGGGCCAGCGCGCCGATCCGGCCGCGGTCGGGGGCCACCACCGGGACGCCGGCGGCGACCAGTGGGGCGGCGGTGATCGAGCCGACGCAGGCGACCAGCACCTCGGTGCGCAACGCGTCGATCAGGTCGGCGCGGCGGCCGCGGAGCTCGGCGTGCGCCAGCAGGTTCGCCGCGGCCGGTGCGCTGGTGAAGGCCAGCGCGTCGACCTGGCCGAGGCCGATCGCGTCCAGCAGGCGGTCCAGCGGGGCCAGGTCGGTGGGGCGGGACCAGCGGTACACCGGCACCGGCACGACTTCGGCTCCCGCCGCGCGCAGCGGTTCGACCACCTCCGGCACGGGCGCGCCGTGTTCCTGCACCGCGATCCGGCGGCCGCGCACGCCAGTGGCCAGCAGGTGGGCCAGCAGGTCCGCGTTGGACTCCGAGGCGGGCGAGAAGGCCTCGGTCAGTCCGGCGGCCCTGATCGCGCCACGCGCCTTGGGGCCGCGGGCGAGCACGGTGGCGCCGGCCAGCCGCTGCCGCAGCGCGGCGGCCAGGCCCCAGCCCTCCGCGGCCTCCAGCCAGCCGCGGAAGCCGATCGCGGTGGTGGCCACCACCACGTCCACCGGGTTGTCCAGCACCGCCCTGGTGGCACCGATCAGCTCGGCGTCATCGGCCAGCGGGGTGATCCGGATCGCCGGGGCGTGCAGCACGGTGGCGCCCCGGCGTTCCAGCAGTGCGGCCAGTTCCTCGGCCCGGCGAGCGGCGGTCAGGCCGATCGTGAACCCGGCGAGGGCGGGCAGCGCACCGTCCACAGAGGACGGTGTGCTGTTCACGGCAGCTCCACGTAGACGGTGCCCGCGTCCACTTTCACCGCGTAGCGCGGCAGCGACACCGCCGCGTTGTCCAGGCACTCGCCGGTGCGCAGGGCGAAGGGCTGCTTGTGCATGGGCGAGGTGACCACCGGCTCGCCCGCCCGGTCGCCGACGATGCCGCGGGAGATCACCGCGGCCTGGCTGAACGGGTCCACGTTGCCCAGCGCGTGCACCTCCCCGTCGTGCGTGCGGAACAGCGCGACCTGCGCGCCACCTGGCAGCAGGGCGGCGACGCCGCGCTCGGGAAGCAGTGCGGTGTAGCGGCACACCGGCACCCAGGCGTCGATAGCGGTCATCGTGCAGTCACCTCCGGTATACCCAGCCGCACGGGCACCGGCTGCCCGCGCTCGCTGCGGAACGAGATGCTCGGATCGGGTGTGCCGGGCGCGTTGACGAAGGAGGCGAAGCGGCTCAGCTTCTCCTCGTCCTCCAGCACCCCGCGCCACTCGTCCGCGTAGTTCTCGACATGCCGCGCCATCGCGGTTTCCAGCTCCTCGGCGATACCGAGGCTGTCCTCAACGACCACCGCGCGCAGGTGGTCGAGGCCACCGTCCATGGCCTCGATCCAGCCCGCGGTGCGTTGCAGGCGGTCCGCGGTGCGCACGTAGAACATCAGGAACCGGTCGATCAGCCGGATCAGCGTCTCCCGGTCCACGTCGGCGGCCAGCAGTTCGGCGTGCCGGGGCGTGAAGCCGCCGTTGCCGCCCACGTAGAGGTTCCAGCCCTCCTCGGTGGCGATCACGCCGAAGTCCTTGCTCCTGGCCTCCGCGCATTCCCTGGCACAGCCGGAAACCCCGGCCTTGATCTTGTGCGGGGAGCGCAGGCCGCGGTAGCGCAGCTCCAGCTCCACCGCCAGGCCGACGGAGTCCTGCACGCCGTAGCGGCACCAGGTGTCGCCCACGCAGGACTTCACCGTGCGCAGCGCCTTGCCGTAGGCGTGCCCGGACTCGAACCCGGCGTCCACCAGCCGCCGCCAGATCAGCGGCAGCTGGTCCACGGTGGCCCCGAACAGGTCGATCCGCTGGCCGCCGGTGATCTTGGTGTAGAGGTCGAAGTCCCTGGCCACCTCGGCGATGACGAGCAGCTTGGCCGGGGTGATCTCGCCGCCGGGGATGCGCGGCACCACCGAGTAGGTGCCGTTGCGCTGGATGTTGGCCAGGAAGTGGTCGTTGGTGTCCTGCAAGGAGGCCTGCTCGCCGTCGAGCACGTGCGGGGAGCCCAGCGAGGCCAGGATGGAGGCCACCACCGGCTTGCAGATGTCGCAGCCGCGGCCGGAGCCGTGCTTGCCGACCAGCTCGCTGAAGGTGCGGATGCCGGTGGCGCGCACGATCTCGAACAGCTCGGCGCGGGAGTGCGCGAAGTGTTCGCACAGCGCGGTGGACTGCTCGACCCCGCAGGCGGTGAGCAGCTGCTTGAGCATGGGCACGCAGGAGCCGCAGCCGGTGCCCGCCTTGGTGCAGGACTTCAGCGAGGGCACGTCCGCGCAGCCATTTTGTGTGATGGCGCAGCGGATCTGCGCCTTGGTCACCGCGTGGCAGGAGCAGACCTGGGCGTCCTCGGGCATCGCGCCGATGCCGACCCCGCCGCCGGAGTTCGGCCCGGCCAGCAGCGCGCCGGGTTCGCCGGGCAGCGCGCGGCCGACCAGCGGGCGCAGCAGCGCGTAGGCCGAGGCGTCGCCGACCAGCACGCCGCCGAGCAGGGTGGACGCGTCGTCGGAGACCACGAGCTTCTGGTAGCGGCCGGACACCGGGTCGCTGTGCACGACCTCCAGGGCGTTCGGCGCGGTGGCGTGCGCGTCGCCGAAGCTGGCCACGTCCACGCCGAGCAGCTTGAGCTTGGTGGAGGTGTCCGCCCCGGTGAACTCGGCCGCGCCGCCGAGCAGCCGGTCCGCGACCACCTCGGCCATCGCGTAGCCGGGCCCGACCAGGCCGTAGACCTGACCGCCGGCCAGCGCGCACTCGCCGATCGCGTAGACGTGCGGATCGCTGGTGCGGCAGGCGGAGTCGACCGCGATCCCGCCGCGCGGGCCTACTTCCAGTCCGGCCGCGCGGGCCAGCTGGTCCCTGGGCCGGATGCCTGCGGAGAACACCAGCAGCCCGGTGTCCAGCTCGCCGCCGTCGGAGAGGGCCAGCCGCAGACCGGGTTCCACCCGCTGCACCGACACTCCACAGTGGACGGTGATGTCCAGGCTCTCGATCTTGCGCCGGAGCAGCGCGCCGCCGCCCTCGTCCACCTGCACCGGCATCAGCCGCGGCGCCAGCTCGACCACCGAGGTGGCCAGGCCGAGGCCGCGCAGCACGTTGGCCGCCTCCAGGCCGAGCAGCCCGCCGCCGACCACCACGCCGGAGCGCACCCCCTCGGCGGCGAGGCGGATCTCGTCCAGGTCGGCGATGGTGCGGTAGACGTAGCAGCCGGGCAGGTCGTGGCCGGGCACCGGCGGCACGAACGGGGCCGAGCCGGTGGCCAGCACCAGCGCGTCGTAGCCGATGATCCGGCCTGCGCTGGTGACCACCGTGCGTTCGGCGGTGTCCACCGCGGCCGCCGGCTCGCCGAGGCACAGCTCGACGCGGTCGTCGCCGTCGAACTCCGCGCCGGGCAGCCGCAGCGCCAGCTCGTCCCAACCGTCCACATAGGACGAAAGTGCGACCCGGTCGTAGGCGGGGCGCGGTTCCTCGGCGAGCACCACGATCCGCCAGGTCCCGGCCAGGTCGCGTTCCCGGACCGCCTGCACCAGGCGGTGGCCGACCATGCCGTTGCCGACGACGACGAGCGTGCGAGTCATGCACTTCCTCCTCATCCGCCGGTGCCGGGTCCTGCCGCCATGGTCACGAGCGGCCGTGTCGGGCCCGGGTCACCGGTGTTGCACCCGCGTTACGAAAAGCTCCCGCTCCAGGTCAGAGCGGCGTGCGTCACACTCCGGCGTGCGCGAGGCTGGGCACCCGCACGGCGAGCACCCGTCGCCGCAGGTAGCACCACCAGGTCACGGCCAGGCAGAGCCCGTAGAAGGCCAGGAAGGTGTACAGCGCCGGGGCCAGCGAGCCCGAGCCGGTCAGCGACATGGCGAAGGCCCTGGTGATCAGGAACCCGCCCAGCGCGCCGACCGCGCCCGCGATGCCGATCACCGCCGCGGCCTGCCGTTTCGCCTGTGCGGGCTCGGCCACCCTGGCCGCGAAGATGGCCGGGATCATCCGGTAGGTGGAGCCGTTGCCCACGCCCGCGGTGACGAAAAGCCACAGGAACGCGCCCAGGAACAGCGGGAAGCTGTGCTGCGCCAGCCCGGCCAGCACCCCGGCCACTCCGATGCCCATCGTGACGAAGGTCCACAGCGTCACCCGCCCGCCGCCCCACCGGTCGGCCAGCCAGCCGCCGAAGGGCCGGGACAGCGAGCCGACCAGCGCGCCGAGGAAGGCGAAGTACCCGGCCTTGGACTCCGGGAAGGTGGAGTTGATCAGCAGCGGCAGCGCGGCCGAGTAGCCGATGAAGGAGCCGAAGGTGCCGATGTAGAGGAAGGACATCACCCAGGTGTGCGGCTGGAACACCGCGGCGGCGTAGGAGCGGAAGTCCGAGCGGGCCACGGTCAGCGAGTCCATGAACAGCCAGGCGCAGGCCGCCGCGATGATGATCACCGGCAGCCACATCAGCCCAGCGTAGGCCAGGTTGATCCCGGTGCTCGCGGAGATCACCAGCGGCACCGCCAGCTGCACCACGGCCACCCCGAGGTTGCCGCCGGCCGCGTTCAGCCCGAGCGCGAACCCCTTGCGCGACTCCGGGTAGAAGAAGGAGATGTTGGCCATCGAGGAGGCGAAGTTGCCGCCGCCCAGCCCCGCGGTGCCGGCCACCACCAGGAACATCCAGTACGGCGTGGTCGGGTCGGAGACGCACCAGGCGAGCAGCCCGGTGGGGATGAGCAGCAGCGAGGCGCTGATCGCGGTCCAGGCCCGCCCGCCGAAGCGCGGCACCGCGAAGGTGTAGGGCAGCCGGAGCAGCGCGCCGAGCAGGTTGGGCACCGCGACCAGCCAGAACAGCTGGTCGACGGAGAAGTCGAAGCCCGCGGCGGGCAGGCTGACCGCCACCACGCTCCACAGCAGCCACACCGAGAAGCCCAGGTGTTCGGCCAGGATGGAGAAGACCAGGTTCCGGTTCGCCACCCGGCGCCCGGTGCGCGCCCAGAACCCGGGGTCCTCGGGTTCCCAGTGGTCGATCCAGCCTCGTCGGGCGGTGCGGTCAGCGGTGGTCACGGCGGCCTCCGGTGGTTGGGGACGCGCCGAAGTTAGGCAGCGCGGGTTACCCGGGGCGTCGCCGCGTGTGACACGGCCGCGAACTCCTCCGCACGGCAGCGGGGTGCCGGGTGTGAGGTCGGCACGGCACGATCAGGTGATTCAGCCAGGTTTGAACTCGTTGCCGAGGCCGCTGCCGGTAGTGATACTCGCTGACTGTCCATTGTGTACACAGCAGATGAGGATCTTGTGATGATGCGGAACCTGGGTCGCCTCGGCGCCGGCCTGGCCCTGCTCGCGGCCTTCGCCGGCACCGGCGTGGTCTCCGGCGGCGAGGCCGCCGCGGACCCGTGCGGGCACTGGCGCAAAGAGACGATCTTCACCATCGACCACTACTACACGCACTGCGGCCCGACCAGGGTGTGGGTGAACATCAACGACCAGAAGGTCGGCATGCGCCCGAGCACCTGCTTCGACGCGTGGGAGACCCGCTACATCGGCAAGCTGGTCACCTACGCGCACTCCACCGGCGCACCGTGCTGAGGTAGCTCCTGGACAGGCCCTAGGCCTCCTTGGCCGGGGCCTGCTCCTCCACCACCTCCTCCAGCGGACCCGGCTGGCGCTGCCACTTCAGCTTGACCTCGAAGTGCCCCTGCACCCCGGTCCGCGCGATCACCGCGCCGGCCTGGGCGTCCAGCTTCACGCCGAACTTCAGCTCCACCTCATCCGGCCCCAGCTCCTGGAACTGGCGCAGCGCCGCCTCGGCCGCGGTCCGCACCTCGCTGAGCGCGTCGGTGAAACCGGCCCGCGCCTTCTGCAGCACCTGGCCCGGCCGGGCCGCGCGGACCACGCCGGGCTGCTCCTCCAGCTCCACCGTGACCTCGCCGCCCCCGGCCAGCTCGAAGCGCACCAGCTCGCTCATCCGCACTCCCTCGTCTCACCGTCCACAAGAGACGGTAACCCAGCTGTAACGGCGGTCCTGGTCGTCCTGCAGGGTCCGGCGCACCTGTTCCAGCCGCCTCAGCAGCTCGTCCAGCTTGGTCCGGTCGGCAACGTACTCCAGCGCCGCGCGGTAGAACATCGTGCGCAGCTCCACCGGCATCAGGTCGGAGCCGTCGAAGCACAGCGTGTCCGGACCAGCCAGCCGCTCGCGCAGGCGGTCGGCCAGCGCGGACGGGCCCGGTTGCGGCCAGGAGTGCTCGGCCAGGTGCTGGAGCAGCAGGGTGGCCGCCGGGTTGTCGGTGAAGCGGGCGGCCAGGTCAGCGGAGAACGGGCTGGCCGACGCCGCCCCGGGGAAGGCGGGGAACGGGCGGAAGTCGAAGTGCTCGCCGTAGACCGGGGCCGGGGCCGGGCGGCCGCTGTAACCGGTGGCGATAAAGGAGGCCTGGTGTTCGCGGCGGCAGCCGGGCGGATCGTCGAACATGGCGCGGCCGGCGTCCCAGAAGTCGGTGAACAGCGCGGCGGGCGCGCGCGGGCCGAGCACCCGGCCGAAGTCGGTCCAGGCCTGGCGCACCCGCTGGTCGGTCCACGGCAGGTCACCGGCCACCCAGCGCTGGTAGACCTCCGCGCCGGCGCGTTGCAGCAGCAGGTTCTCCACCCAGTCGGTGCCCGGCCAGCCCGAGGTGGCCCCCGACTCCAGGCCGAGGCACCAGTCACCGGCGGCCAGCAGCTCCTCCGCGCGCTCCGGGCCGGGAGCCCGGGAGAAGACCAGGCCCTTGAGGTCGATCTTGACCGGCACCGCGTACTGCTTGGCCAGCCCGCCCTGCCGCAGCCGCCGCCACTGCTCGTTGTCCGCCGCGGGCGCGGTCTCCACCGGCCGGACCTGCCCCTGGCGGATGTAGGGCATGAGATCGCCGAAGCCCGGCAGCACCGCGATGTCCGGCGGCCGCCCACCCGCGACCTCGGCCTTGAGCACCTGCCCGAGCGCGCGGGTGCCCCGGTACTCGACCCGGATGCCGGTGCGCTTGCGGAACTCCCCGAGGATCTTGGTGAAGGTCGCCTCCTCCGGGCCGGTCCAGGAGGCGAGCAGGCTCACCTGCACGTCGACGCGCGGCGCGGTGCAGCCCGCGGCCAGCAGCAGGGTCGCGAGGAACAGCAGCAGTGCCCTGGTCATCGGCGCACCCACGTCCCGTACTCGGCCAGCCTGGCCCGGAAGCCCAGCGCCACCAACAGCATCACCAGCACGGCCAGCCCGGGGATGGCCGGCCACCAGGCCCCGCGCCCGCCGACCTCGCGCACCTCACCGGCCAGCTCACCGGCCTTCCTGGTCAGCTCCGGCTCCTCAAGGCCGTCCGGGGGCTGGCGCTGCTTGGCCAGGAAGGCGCGCACGGTGGGGCCGCAGTCGGGGCACTGCCGCTGGACCAGCTCGGCCAGCCAGCGCTGCCCCTCGGCGTCGATCTCCTCGTCGTGCCGCTTCCGGTCCTCGGTGAGCCGGTCCAGCCCAGCCTCGGCGGCGTCCATCCGCTGCTGGGAGCTGAACACCACGCTGGTCAGCGTCAGCAGGGCGAGCACGGCCAGGCTCGCGCCGAGCAGCCACGGGTTGAGCCTGCGGCGGAACCGCCTGGCCAGCACCAGCTGGGTGGCCAGCAGCAGCAGGAACAGCAGCCCGCCCGGCACCGCCCAGGACAGCACCCGGACCGCGGTCGGCTCGGCCGCGTCCAACGCGGCGCCGAGGGCCTGCCGCTGCAACTCCGCGACCTCGTCCAGCTGGCCCAGCACGCCGTCGCGGCTGTGCAGCAGGCGCGATGCCTGCCACAGGTCGGCGGCGCCGAGCACCGGTCCGTTGCCGGGCAGCCGCTGCTGGGTGGCGGCCTGCTCCACCGAACCGGAGTAGGCGGCGAGCAGGCTGTCCACCAGTTGCAGCTGCCGCAGGCCCTCGTCCCCGGCCAGGTTCAGCCCGGCCACCCTGGTCAGGCTCTGCGCGGCGATGGCGAGCTGGTCCCGGTAGCCGTCCCCGGCCCCGGTCAGCGCGGCCGCGCCGGTGCGGAAGCTGCGCATGGCCTCCCGGTCGGCGTTGAGCAGCGCGGTGCGCGCGGTGCCGACCTCGCGCAGCACCGGCACCGCCTGGCCGCTGGCCCGCTCGGCCGCGGCGTGCACCTCCAGGTAGGCCAGGGTGGCGGCGAGCAGGGTGAGCAGGGTCAGCCCGAGCAGCGCCGAGCGCAGCGCGAGCAGCAGTCGCCGGGTGTCCAGCCGCATCAGCCCAGCGCCCCCTTGCACTCCTCGCAGAACCGGTGCGAACCCGGCCAGACCAGCTCGCACACCGGGCAGGCCCGGTCCGGCAGCTGCTCGCTCGCGGGTTCGGGCAGCCGCTGGCCGGGCGCGACCGAGATCCCCGAACCGCCGTCCAGCCAGCGAAGGTCCACTTTGGACAGTTCGTCCGTCAGCCTGATCCGCCCGGCCACCGCGTCCTCGATCTGTGCCACCTGGCCGATCCGGTCCAGCTGCTCGGTGTTGCCGGAGGCGGCGGCCAGCCGCACCGCCTCGCCGAGCAGGTCGGCGGCCGCGGTCCGGTCGCCGGCATCGAGCGCCTCGCAGCCCTCGATGACCAGCCGCCGCAACCGCTCCTGCCCCCGGTAGTGCCCGACGTAGTGGTCAACCTGGCTGAACCGGGCCTCGTCCTCGGTCCAGTGCACCAGCAGCGGTTCCGGCTCGCCGACCTCCTCGGCCGCGGTGGCCCCCGGCGGGACGGCCAGCAGCCGCACCGAGCCGACCGGGATGTCCTGCTGGTGCGGCGCGCCTGCCGGGTTCACCGTGAGGCCGAGGTTGAAGTGCCGGAGGTCCGCGCTCCACGAGCCGGTGCTGAACTCGGTGACGCCCTCGCCCACCACCACCGCCTCCGCGGTCAGGTCGGCCGCGACCGGGAACACCTGCCGCAGGAACCGGATCTCCGTGCCGGGCCTGGTCTGCACCCGGATGCGCACCTCGGGCACCACCTTGCGCATCGCCTCGGCGACCATGCCGGTGAAGTCCTCGGCCAGGTCGGCCTCGGCGCGCACCGCGTCCGCCCGGCCGCGCAGCGCGGCGGTGATCCGGCGCAGCTCCGCGGGTTTCCAGTCCGCGCCGATTCCCCTGGCGTCGCAGGTGAACTCGCCCGCGCACGCCCGCAGTGCCGCTTCGAGCTGCTCGGGGGTCTCGCCGACGTTCTGGCCGTCGGTGAGCAGGATCGCGTGCCGGATCGCGCCGGGATGGGCGGCGAGCAGGTCGCGGGCCAGCAGCAGCCAGCTGCCCATCGCGGTGCCGCCGCTGGCCACCATGGCCGCCGCGGCTTGCCGCGCCTCGGCTCTGCTCCGCGCGTCGGCGGTGGCCATCCTCGGCGCCAGCGGGTACAGCAGGCTGGCCGTGTCGGTGCCCGCGACCAGGGCGAAGCGCACGCCGTCGCGCAGCGCGTCCACCGCGGCCGCGGTGGCCCGGCGGGCGGCGGCGATCTTGGTGGGCGGCAGCGACATCGAGCCGGAGCAGTCCACGATGATCACCTCGGCCGCGGCGGGCGGGGTGTCCGGGCCGGCCAGTCCGGTGCCGTCCACCACCAGCACCACCGAGAGCAGGTCGTCGGTGCTGGACAGCCAGCGGTGGGCGTGCACCGTGGTCCGGAAACGCATGCTCACCTCCAGGATCTCGGTCGGACCGCGTTGGCCAGGTCGACCAGCCGGACCACCTCGGCGGTGCTGCCCGCGTGCCCGGCCAGCCGCCGGTAGGAGCTCTCCAGCATCCGGCGCAGGCTGGCCTCGGTGGGCGCGGGGCCCAGTGTCCTGCTCTCGCCCAGTTCGGCGAACTCCTTGCCGCGCAAGGCAACCGCCTGCACCAGCGCGGTGAGCCGGGTCCGGCCGGAGCCGGTGGGCTCGCCCGCGTCCAGGTACAGCTCGGGCAGCCGGGCCGCCGCCTCGCGCACGTCCGCCGCGGCGGGCGGCACGGAACCGATGACACCGCACAGGATGCGCAGCGCGGCGATCCGGGCGGCCGCGTGGTGCTGGGACACCTGCGGCACCTCGTCCAGCACCCGCACCGCGTCCGCCCGCTTCCCGGCCCGCAGCCGCAGCCTGGCCAGCCCGAAGGCCGCGCTCACCCGCAGCCGGTCGCGCTGCCACACCGCCTGGTAGCGGCCCTCGGCCTCCTCGGTCTCGTCCTGGTGCTCGGCGCAGAAACCCAGTGCCAGCTTGGGTGCGGCCTCCCCTGCGAGCAGTCCGGTGATCTCCCGCAGGCAGGCGGTCGCGGCCGGCAGGTCGGCGCGGGCCAGCGCGACCAGCGCCTGGTGCCAGGTGATCCGCCAGTTCGCCCCGGCCGGCCGGTCGTCCGCGCGCACCGCCTCGGCCAGGGTGTCCGCGGCCAGCTCCGCCCAGCCCAGCTCCAGCTGGGCCCGGCACTCGGCGAGCAGCACCCCGGCCGAACGGTGTTGCGCGGTACCGAGCTTGGCCAGCAGCGCTCTCGGCTCCTCCGCGCGCACCGCGGTGAGGAAGGCGGCCGCCGGGTCGGCGGGATCGGGCCGCGGCACCGGCAGCCTGGTGGCCCCCTCGGCCAGGGTGGGCAGGCCGAAGTCCAGTGGCGCCAACGGATCCTGCCCGGGATCGGTCCACACCGCCAGCAGCGGCACCGCGCCCAGTCCGGCGTCGAGCACCCGGGGGCTCGGCCGGAACAGCGACCCCGGCAGCGAGCGCTCCCGGCCGTCCCGCAGCGACTGCACCTCGAACAGCAGCCCGGTGAGCTGGTCGGCCAGCTCGGCCGCGGAGCCGAACCGGCGCTCCGGCACCGGATCCGCGGCCCGCCCGATCAGCGCGAGCAGCGAGTCCACCGGGTGCGCCAGCGGCCCGCGCGGACGGCGGCGCGTCTCCAGCGCCTTGCCCTCCGGGGTCACCTTGAACAGGCTCTCCAGGGTCTTGCCCACCGAGTACAGGTCGGAGGCGACGCTGAGCCCGCGCGTCAGGCGTTCCTGCTCCGGCACTTGGTACCCGCTGGTGCCCACCTCGGGCGTGCTGTGGTCGCCGATCCGTCGCACCCCGCCGAAGTCGATCAGCTTGATCCGGTCCACCCCGCGGATCACGTTGCTGGGCTTGAGATCGCAGTAGAGCAGCATCCGGTCGTGCAGGTAGCGGAAGGCGGCCAGCACCTCCAGCAGGTACATCAGCACGTGCTCCAGCGGCAGCGGCTCCTCCTGCCGCAGCGCGCGCAGCCGCAGCTCGTGCAGGGACAGCCCGCCCACGTGCTCCATCACGATGTACTGGTTGTCCTGCCCGGCAACGGGATCGGGGTGCCGGACGAAGTTGATGATGCGCACGATGTTCGGGTGGTCCAGCACGGTCAGCGCGTGCCGTTCCCGCTCCGAGAGCGCCGCCGCCGCGGCCGCCGCGCCCCCGGTGTTGATCAGCCCCTTGAGCACCACGTGGCAGCCGAGGTGGTTGTCCCAGGCCAGGTACACCCAGCCCTGGCCGCCGCGGGGCAGGCAGCCGCGCACCTCGTAGCGCTGCTCCACCACCACGCCAGGGGCCAGCTTCGGCGAGAAGGAGTAAGGCGCCCCGCAGCTGCCGCAGTAGCCCTCGGTGCGGCCGGGCCTGCCCGCGTAGCCGCGGCCGACCGGTTGGTGGCACTTCTCGTTGCCGCAGTGCCGATCCTTTTCGGGCACCGGCCGCGGCTCGGCCAGGGTGGACTCCGGGTCCGGCACGCTCAGCCGGGGCAGCTGGAGGAAGTCGCCGCTGGTCCAGCGCATGCCGGGATCAGTCATCGCGCACCCGCCGCACCACCGCGCGCAGGTAGTCCTGCACCGCGGCCTCCGCCTCGGCCAGCACGCACGGCCGGATCATGGTGCGCCGCAACGCCTCCCGGTACCGCGCGTCCAACCCGGTGTCCTCGGCCAGCCCGTGCTCGGCGGCCATCCGCTGGTAGGCCTGGATGAGCCCGCGCAGCTCGCGCAGCCGCTGCCGCAGCACCAGCAGCCGGTTGCGCGCCTCGGTGGCCTTGCGCAACGCCCGGTCCACCCTCGGCGCGCACTCGGCCAGCCGCGGTCCGCGCTCGGCTTCGGGCAGCCTGCGCACCGCGCTCAGCCAGGGCCGCAGCCGCCCGGCCCGGTCCGGCGGATCCGGCTCCCCGGCGAACCGGGGCCCGTCCTCGCCCCACAGCCGCCGCACATCCGCCTCCAGCGCGGCCAGCGCGGCGATCCGCGCGCCGAGGGTGTCGGTCCGCGGCGGGGAGACCTGGGTGCCGGAGACCGTGCCGGGGGCGCGGATCGCGGCCAGGCTCGGCGAGTCCGCCGCCCGGTACCCGGCGACCACCGCGACACCCCGCTCCGCCAACGGGTTCAGCACCTCGGTGACCAGCGCTGCCGGCTCGGCGGAGGCGTCCACCCCGACCAGCACCACGGTGATCCCGCCGACCGGTGGCTGCCCGGTCCGCTCGGCGATCAGCTGGGCCGCCTCGGCCGCGGTGAGCCCGGCCACGTCGATGACCACCAGCGCCGAGCCCAGCCGGGCGGCCAGCGCCAGCAACGCCTCCGACCGCGCCGAACCCGCCTCGCCGGTGATCACCACCAGCACGTCACCCGGTCCCCGGTGCGGCAGCCAGCCGTCCAGCTCGGGCAGGCGCACCGGCGGCAGCGGCGCGCGGTCCACCCACTCGGTGACCACCGGCAGGTACCGGGCGATGGTGCGCACCGGCTGCATCCAGGCCACCACCGAGCCCTCCGCGCTGTACTCGCTGACCACCAGCCCGACCACATCGCCACTGGCCTCGTCCAGCACCCCGGCCCCGCTGAACCCGAGCCGCACCCGGTTGCCCGGCTGCAGCGCGTCCAGCTGCACCCACTCCGCGCCCGGCCCGGCCGCCCTGGACAGCTCGGCCCGCGCCCACATCCCGTGCGGGGCGCCGACCGGGAACCCGTAGGCGGCCACCGGACGACCGGGCGCGAGGTGTCCGTCCCGCAGCCGCGCGCCCCAGGCCGCGGGCAGCTCCTCGGCCAGCTCCAGCAGCGCGAGGTCGCCGGTGCCGTCCTCCTCCAGCGGCGCCAGCTGGTCGTCGACCACCGTGGCGGGCAAGGGCTCCCGGCCGCCGTGACCGCTGAGGTCGACCAGCACCTGGCGTCCTGGGAGGACGTGCGCGCAGGTCAGCACGTACCTGCCGCCGAGCAGGGCGCCGGCGCCGAGCACCCGGCCGTCCTCGGCACACAGGCGCAGCCGCCAAGGCTGCTCCGCCCGTGTGCCGACCGCCTGGTCCCCAGTGCCAGCCCCCACTCGCCTGACAATACGTTGGGTAGCCGACCGATGTCGGTCGGTCAGCGAAACCGCAACACTCAGGCGGCCACCGGCATGCCGGTCAGCCCCCGGAACGCGGCCGATCGGCGGAACACCGGCTGGCCGGTGCGCCGCAGGTTCGGCATCCGCTCCACCAGCGCGCGCAGCGCGATCTCCCCTTCCAGCCGGGACAGCGGCGCGCCGATGCAGAAGTAGCGCCCCGCGGTGAAGGTGAGGTGCTCGGCCGCGTTGGCCCTGGTGATGTCGAAGCGCTCCGGCTCGGCGAAGACCTCGGGGTCGTGGTTGGCCGCGGCCAGCAGCACCAGCACCGGGGTGTCCGGTGGCAGCACGTGCCCCTCGATCTCCACCTCCTGGTGGGTGAGCCGGGGGACCATCAGCGTGGAGGAGTCGAACCGCATGGTCTCCTCCAGCGCGTTCGCCGACAGCGCGGGATCGGCCTTCAGCCTGGCCCACTCCTCGGGGTGGTCCAGCAGCGCGTTGACCGCGTTGCCCATCACGTTCACCGAGTTCTCCGAACCGGCGATCAGCGCGGTGACCAGCAACGCCTGCATCTCGCTGACCGGCACATCCTGCTTCGTCGCGGCAAGCAGGAGACTGCCGATCATGTCCGTGGGCTTGTCCTCGACGCCCTCGGCCCTGCGCTCGGCGATCAGGGTGGCGAAGAGCTCCTTCAGCTCGACCAGCAGCGCGCGCAGCTCGCGGATCTTGGCCACGCCGTTGAGCTGGTCGGTGACCAGGCCGACCCGCATCGCGCACCAGCCGAGCCGTTCGCGGTGCCGCTCCGGCACGCCGAGCACGTCGGCGATCACCAGCAGCGGGATGGGCTGGGCGAAGTCGCGGACCAGGTCGAAGGAGCCCTGGCGCTGCGCCTTGTCCAGCACCTCGGTCACGATCCGCTCGATCCGCGGCCGGTACATCGTGTTGGCGCTGGGCGAGAAGCTCGGGTTCATCAGGCCGCGCATCCTGGTGTGCACCGGCGGATCCACGCCCATGAACGGGTCGAGGTCCAGCCCTTCCAGCGCGGTGGCGATGGTCCCGGCCGAGGACCGGTTCTGGGTGTCCCGGACGCCGAAGCGCCGGTCGCGCAGGATCGAGTTGGCGGTGCCGTGCCGGGCCGTGGTCCACAGTCCGGCCTTGCTGCGCACCAGCGGCGCCTGCGCGCGCAGCCGGGCGAAGTAGGGATAGGGCGAGTCACCGGCGCGCGGTCTGGTCAGTTCACCGGCCGGATCCCCGAACTGGCGTAGCAGCCAGGCCCCGAAGCGGTCGGTCTGGAGACCGGCGGCAAGTCGGAGGTCGGTCGCGAAAGTCATCTGGCTCCCCTTTTTCCAGGCAGCTGCCAGCGCTGGACGTGCTCCCCAGAAAACGTGTCAGAATCGGCGGAAGAAATCGTACGCAAATTGACCCGGATTGGTGTAAATGCGTACTACTTCTGTATAGCAGGGGAGCCTGAAGCTAAAAATGGCACGGAAGAGTGGGACCCGGGACGATCTCCGGCCCGGGTCCACTCGGGTGTGTCACACCTTTCGTCGGTATCAGGCTGCGACCGGAAGTGCTTTGAGGCCGCGGAAGCCCACTGAGGTCCGGTACACCGGGCTGCCCGCCCGCCGCAGGTTCGGCATCCGCTCGGCCAGCACGCGCAGCGCCACCTCGCCCTCCAGCCTGGCCAGCGGCGCGCCGATGCAGAAGTACCGCCCGGCGGCGAAGGTCAGGTGGTCGCTGGCGTTGGCCCTGGTGATGTCGAAGGTCTCCGGGTCGGCGAAGACCACGGGGTCGTGGTTGGCCCCGCCGATGAGCGCGATCACCGGGTCGTTGGCCTTGAGCCGGAAGCCTTCGATCTCCACGTCCTCGTGCGGGTAGCGCGAGGTGAACAGCGTGGTGGAGTCGTAGCGCATGGTCTCCTCCATCGCGCCCAGCGCCAGCGAGGGGTCGGCCACCAGCTTCGCCCACTGCTCCGGGTGCTCCAGCAGGTTGTGCACCGCGTTGCCGAGCAGGCTGACCGTGTTCTCGGTGCCCGCGACCAGGGTGGCGATCAGCAGCGCCTGGATCTCCCGCAGCGGCACCTCCTGCTTGGTGGCGGCCAGCAACAGGGTGCCGATCATGTCGGCAGGCTTGTCGTCGATGCCCTCGGCCCTGCGCTTCTCCACCATCTCGCCGAACATCGCCTTGGTCTCGGTCATCAGCGTGCGGATCTCGCGCAGCCGGGAGAACCCGACCAGCGGGTCGGTCAGCAGGCCGATCTGCTTGGCGATGCAGGCCATCCGGGCGTGGTAGTTCGCCGGCGCGCCGATGATGTCCGCGATCACCGCGTGCGGGATGGGCTCGCCGAAGTCCTGGACCACGTCGAACGGGCCGCGGCTGGGCACCCGGTCGAGCACCCGGCGCACGATGGCCTCCACCCTGGCCCGGTAGATCTTGTTGGCGCTCGGTGAGAACGAGGGCGCCATCAGCGCGCGCATCCTGGTCTGGCCGGGCGGGTCCAGGCCGAGGAACTCGTCGATCTCCAGCTCGGCCAGCGCCTTGGCCAGCACCGCCGCCGAGGACTCGCCCTCGTTGGTGCGGACGCCGAACCGGCGGTCCCGCATGATGGCGTTGGCCGTGCCGTAACGCCCGGTCACCCAGATCCCCGACTTGCTGCGCACCAGCGGCGCCTGTTCCCGCACCGTGGCGAAGAACGGATACGGGGACTCGCCGGTCAGCGGCCTGGTCACTTCCCCGAGCACATCGCCGAACTGGCGCAACAGCCAGGCGCTGAGCTGCTCGGCCCGCAGACTGGCGGCCAGGCGTGCGTCACCCATGATTGTCATGCATTCCCCCAGAGGAAATCAGCCATGGGCGGGCTGAGTCCTGTATAGCACGGGGAAAGTCGCGCGGAAAATAACGCGATTAGGTTATGCGGACCTTTCTGCCGGTCCGCCGTCCTGGGCGCCGAGCCAGTCCAGGATGCCGCAGACCGCGTCCGTGCAGCCGCCGCAGCCGGTGGTGGCCCTGGTGCCCTTGGCCACCGCGCCCAGGGTGCGCGCGCCGGTTTTCCAGGCGGCCACGATGCGGCCCTTGCTGACCGTGTTGCACCGGCACACCACCGCGGCGGCCGGCAGGTCGGCCGGGCTGGCCGCGCGCGGGGTCTCCAGCGCGGCGCGGCCGAGCAGCAGGCCGAGCCGGTCGGCGGGCGCGGGCAGGCCGCGGTCGTAGAGCTGGGTGATCAGCGCGGCCGCGTCCGGCGCGCCGAGCACGATCGCGCCTGCCACCTTGTCCTCGCGCAGCACCAGCTTGGCGTAGCGGCCGCGGGCCGGGTCCTCCAGCCGCAGCACCTCCGCGCCGGGCGCGTCCACCTCGCAGTGCACCTCGCCGAGCGCGGCCAGGTCCACGTCCCTGGCCTTGAGCCGGGTGACCACCGGGGTGCCCCGGTAGCGGGCGGCCGGATCGGTCCCGGTGAGCAGGTCGGCCAGCACCGCGGCCTGTTCCCAGGCGGGCTGGACCAGGCCGCCGACCGTGCCGGGATGGCTGGCGCAGTCGCCGATGGCGTGGATGCGCGGATCGTTGGTGCGCAAGGAGTCGTCGATGAGCACGCCGCGGTCGCAGGCCAGTCCGGCCGCCTCGGCCAGCCTGGTCTCCGCGCGCACCCCGGCCGAGACCACCACCAGGTCGGCGGGCACGCTGGTGCCGTCGTCCAGCTTGAGCCCGTCGCCCGGCACGTAGCCCGCGGCCAGCACGCCCAGCCGGAACTCGATCCCCAAGGCCCCCAACGTCTTGCTCAGCACCCGCCCGGCTCCCGGGTCGAGCTGCCGCTCCATCAGGTGGCCGACCGGATGGATCACGGTGACCAGGTTGCCGCGCCCGGCCAGGCCCCTGGCCGCCTCCAGCCCGAGCAGGCCGCCGCCGAGCACCGCGACCGGCGCGCCGGGCTTGGCCGCGGCCACGATCCGGGCGCAGTCGGCCAGCGTGCGGAAGGCGACCACACCTTCGGCGGGCCTGCCGTGCTCGTCGGTGAGCCCGTCGGTGGGTGGCAGCCAGGCCCGGCTGCCAGTGGCCAGCACCAGTGCGTCGTAAGGAAGTTCCGCGCCGTCGGTCAGCCGGACCACCCGGTTCGGGCGGTCGATCGCGGTGACCGTGACCCCGGCGCGCAGGTCCACGTGGTGGGTGTGCGCCCAGTCCTCGTCGTGCAGCCGGACCGCGGCGGCATCCAGCGAACCGGCCAGCACGCTGGAGAGCAGCACCCGGTTGTAGGCGGGCTCGTCCTCCTCGCCGACCACGGTCAGCGCGATCCGCTCACCGGCGGGGTCGCGGCGGCGGATCTCCTCGGCCACCCTGGCCCCGGCCATCCCGTAGCCGATGACGATCACCCGGCGTGCGTTCATGTCAGGGCCTCCAGTCGAACCGCACAGACCTTGAACTCGGGCATCCGGCTGGTCGGGTCCAGCGCGGGGTTGGTGATCAGGTTGGCGCGCTGGTCGCCGGCGAAGTGGAAGGGCAGGAACACGGTGTCCTGGCGCAGGCTGGGCACCGTGCGCACCGCGGCCAGCACCACGCCGCGCCGGGACACGATCCTGGCCCGCTCGCCCTCGCGCAGCCCGGCACGGGCCGCGGTGTCCGGGTGCACCTCCACGAACACCTCGGGCACCGCGTCGTTGAGCTCGGGCACCAGCCGGGTCTGCGCGCCGGACTGGTAGTGCTGCAACACCCGTCCGGTGGTGGCGTACAACGGGAACTCCTCATCCGGCGGCTCGGCGGGGCCCCGGTGGTCGACCGGGATGAAGCGGGCCCTGCCGTCCGGGGTGTTGAACCGCTCCAGGAACATCCGGGGGGTGCCGGGGTGCCCGGCCGAGGGCACCGGCCAGTACAGCTCCTCCCCGGCGCGCAGCCGGTCGTAGTCCACGCCGGAGTAGTCGGCCGGTCCGCCCTTGCTGGCCGCGCGCAGCTCGGTGAACGCGGTCTCCGCGTCGGTGGGGAAGCGTTCGGCTGGCTGACCGAGCCGGATGGCCAGCTCGGCCAGCAGGTCCTGGTCCCCGCGGACCCCGAGTGGCGGGCGCAGTGCCTTGCGGCGCAACAGGATCCGGCCTTCCAGATTGGTCATGGTGCCGTCCTCCTCGGCCCACTGGGTGACCGGGAAGACCACGTCCGCGCGGGCCGCGGTCTCCGAGAGCACGAAGTCGGCCACCACCAGCAGATCCAGCGCGGCCAGCCGCTCGGCGACCCGGTTCGAGCGCGGCGCGGAGACCAGCACGTTGCTGCCGAAGACCAGCAGCGCCTTGGGTCCCTCCGGTTGACCGAGCGCGTCGAGCAGCTCGTAGGCGGAGCGGCCGGGTCCTGGCAGCTCCTCGGGGTCGATCCCCCACACCCCGGCCACGTGCGCGCGGGCGGCCGGGTCCGTGATCAGCCGGTAGCCGGGCAGCTGGTCGGCCTTCTGCCCGTGCTCGCGGCCGCCCTGCCCGTTGCCCTGGCCGGTGAGGCAGCCGTAGCCGGAGCCGGCGACGCCGGGCAGGCCGAGGGCCAGGCACAGGTTGATCCAGGCGGAGACGGTGTCCGCGCCGCTGGCGTGCTGTTCCGCGCCCCGCCCGGTGAGCACGTAGGCGCTGGTGGCCTGGGCGAGCAGCCGGACCGCGGCCCGCTGGTCGGCCACGCTGACCCCGGTGACCCGCTCCACCTGCTCCGGCCACCAGCGCGCGGCCAGCCGCCAGGCCGCCTCGAAGCCGGTGGTGCGCGCGGCCACGTAGTCGGCGGCGAAGTGCCCGTCGGCCACCGCGAGGTGCAGCAGGCCGAGGGCCAGCGCCAGGTCGGTGCCGGGGGCGGGTTGCAGGTGCAGGCTGGCCAGCTCGGCGGTGGGCGTGCGGCGCGGGTCGATGACGATCAGCCCGCCCCGGTCGGCGGCGTTGCGCAGGTGCTGGGTGAACGGCGGCATTGTTTCGGCCACGTTGCCGCCGACCAGCAGCACCGCGTCCGCGTTCGCCAGATCGGTCACCGGGAACGGCAGCCCCCGGTCCAGCCCGAAGGCCCGGTTGCCGGCCGCGGCGGCCGAGGACATGCAGAACCGGCCGTTGTAGTCGATCTGCGAGGTGCCCAGCGCGAGCCTGGCGAACTTGCCCAGCAGGTAGCTCTTCTCGTTGGTCAGCCCGCCGCCGCCGAAGACCGCGACCGAGTCCGGCCCGTGCTCGGCACGCAGCGCACGCAACTTGTCAGCGACAAGATCCAGGGCATAATCCCAGGTCACCGGCCGCAGCACGCCGTCTTCCCGGACCAGGGGGGTGGTCAGCCGTCCGGGGGTGGTGAGCAGGCTGCCCGAGGTCCAGCCCTTCTGGCACAGGCCGCCCCGGTTGGTCGGGAACTCCCTCGGTTCGACCACGGGAGCCGTTCCGGTCCCGCTGACCGCCATGCCGCACTGCAGCGCGCAGTACGGGCAGTGGGTCGCGGTGGCGATGGCGGTGACAGTCACCCCCACGACGCTAGGTCCGGCCGGTAACCCGCGGATGGCCCCCGGTTTCGTTTGTGCCACCAGCACCGCACAGTCCGGGGGTGCGCCCGGTGAGGCTCAGATCAGGTCGAGCAGCACGTTCGCGGCGCGGTCCAGGCCGGTCAGGGACTGGGCGGTGGAGCGCGGGTGCAGCGCGTGCACGGCCAGCCGGAACAGCAGCGCGCGCAGCAGCACCTGCGGCCAGTCGATCAGGTGCGACCAGCGCTGCGGCAGGCCGTTGTCCGCCCCGCCCCAGGCCAGCGCGTCCACCACGACCACCCCGGCGGCCCACTCAGCGGGTCGCCAGTACGGGCTGAAGTCCATGATCCCGGGCGGCGCGTTCCCGGCGAAGAGCACGTTGCCGAACAGGTCGCCGTGCACCACCTGCGGCGCCAGCTTGATCGTCCGCCGCGACCCGGCCAGCGCGCCGAAGAGCCTGCCGCCCTTGTCCGGGGCCAGCGGCACGCCGTCCTCGCCCCAGGCCATCCGGTCGGCCATCGCGTAGATGTCCCTGCGCTCCTCGAGGAAACGCGGCTTGGGCAGCTCGGCGGTGGCGTTGTGCAGGCGCAGCGAGACCGAGACGACCTCGTCGTGCCGGGGCTCGGGCTGCCCGGCGAGGTGGCGGGTGGCCGACCAGCCGGAGACCACCCAGCGCCCGTCGCTGGAGCGCAACGGCCTGGCCAGGCGCAGGTTCTCCACGTCGAGGCTGTCCAGGGTCTGCGCGACCCAGGCGGCCTCGGACGGGTTCATGGCCGGGCGGATCACCGCGTCACCGCACAGCCAGGCCGGGCCGGAGCCGACCAGCTCGGGCTCCGCGGTGCGGGCGCCGAAAGCCGCGCGCACGTGGGCGGGCGGCGGTTCCGGGGTGGCTGTCACGCCAGGGACGCTACCCGCTGGCGCGCGAGTTGTGTGGGAGGCGATGTGACGTTCCCGTTGACCCACAGTGGGAAAGTCACACCGCCATGATCACGTACCGTCAGTAGGTCGGCAAGCTCGGGTCGATCTGCCGAGCCCAGGCCAGCACCCCACCGCCGACGTGCACCGCGTCCCGGAACCCGGCCTGGTGCAGCGCGGCCAGCGCCTCCGCGGATCGCGCGCCGGACTTGCAGTGCAGCACGATCTGGCGGTCCTGCGGCAGTTCGGAGAACGCCTCGCCGGAGAGGATGCGGTCCTTGGGGATCAGCACCGAGCCGGGGATGCGCACGATCTCGAACTCGTGCTGCTCCCGCACGTCGACCAGCAGGAACTTGTCCTCCCGGTCGAACTTGTCCTTGAGCTCCTGCGGCGTGATGGTGCTGCCGGCGGCCGCGTTCTGCGCCTCGTCGGAGACCACCCCGCAGAAGGCCTCGTAGTCGATGAGCCCGGTGATCGGGTCACCCTGCGGGTCCTTGCGGATCTTGATCGTCCGGTAGGTCATCTCCAGCGCGTCGTAGACCATCAGCCGCCCGAGCAGCGTCTCGCCGATGCCGGTGATCAGCTTGATCGCCTCGGTCACCATGATCGACCCGATCGAGGCGCACAGCACCCCCAGCACGCCACCCTCGGCGCAGGAGGGCACCATGCCCGGCGGCGGCGGCTCCGGGTAGAGGTCCCGGTACTGGATCCCCTCCCGGCCGTCGCTCGGCTCCGCCCAGAACACGCTGGCCTGGCCCTCGAAGCGGAAGATCGAGCCCCACACGTAGGGCTTGCCGAGCAGCACGGCCGCGTCGTTGACCAGGTAGCGGGTGGCGAAGTTGTCGGTGCCGTCCAGGATCAGGTCGTAGTCCCGGAACACGTCGAGCACGTTGCCGGACTCCAGCCGCAGCTGGTGCAGGTTGACGTTGACGAACGGGTTCAGCTCCGCGATGGCGTCCCGGGCCGACTCGGCCTTGGGCCGGTCGATGTCGGACTGCCCGTGGATGATCTGGCGCTGCAGGTTGGACTCGTCCACCACGTCGAACTCGACGATGCCCAGCGTGCCGACACCCGCCGCGGCCAGGTACATCAGCGCGGGGCTACCGAGCCCACCGGCGCCGACCACCAGCACCTTGGCGTTCTTGAGGCGTTTCTGCCCGTCCACCCCGACATCCGGAATGATCAGGTGGCGGCTGTAGCGGGCGACCTCTTCCTTGGTCAGCTCCGCGGCTGGCTCCACCAGGGGCGGCAACGTCGAGCCCGACATGGGCGCTCCTCCTAGTCCGGTGCACGGGGGCCCGGGTTCCGGCCTCCTTCGGGTGCAACGACCTGGATACACCACTTCTTCCGACCTGGGACGTCATCCCAGTGGGTGGACGTCGAGTTATCCACAATCTCCGTGACCCTGCGTGTTGAGTCGATCGCAACGGGCTACGGTTGTCTGATGCTCACCGCCCACGTCGACGAGGCGGGCGCTGCCATGCCCACAGGCGATCGGCTCTACGTGGTGGCGGCCGTGCTCAGCTCCGCCAGCAACCACCCGGCGATGGCCGAGGCGCTACGCGAGCACCTGGTGAACGTGCCGGTGCTGCACTTCCACGCCGAGTCCGGCGCTCGGCGACTGGAGATCGCCAAGACCATCGCCGACTTTCCCCTGCACGGCGCGATCCTGGTGACCACGCCGACCTCGCACCGCGAACAGGAACTCGCCCGGCGACGCCTGATGTGCGAGTTGCTGCCGCGCCTGTGCCACGTCGAGGAGGTCCGGCAGGTGGTGGTGGAAAGTCGCGCGGGCAGCGATGTGCACGACCGCAAGGTGTTGAACCGGCTGCGCCGAAGCCACCAGGTTCCCGGTGAGCTTCGCGTGGACCACCGGGGCAAGGACGAGCCCATGCTGTGGGTGGCCGACTGGGTGGCCTCCAGCTACGTCGCGGCCATCCGGCACGCGGTGACCGAGCCGTGGGAGCTGATCAACGCCGCCCACACCATCGAGGTCACCCACATCAAGCCCTAGACAGCGCGAAACCGGGGGTCCCGTCATCCGGCGGGCACTTTCCCCGGTTCACTTCTGGCCGCGTCCGCGGACCGACCAGCTCACCACCACTGTACCGCCCCCCACGCAAGACTCGTCAACTCCATCCACAGCCGAGCCGCCACCGGCGCTCAGGTGACCGGCCAGGGGTTGGGGCGGCAGACCTTGCCGTCCTTGGGCACGGCGTTCTTGTCGCCGCCGTCCACCTGGTTCAGCTCCCACACGTAGTCGTTGGCGGTGCCGAAGGACTGCTGCATCATCACCGGGGCCAGCGCGCCGTTCTCCGCGCACGGCTTGTGCCGCTGGCCGAAGGCGTGCCCGATCTCGTGGTTGATCGCGTACTGGCGGTAGAGCAGGAAGTCGCTCTCGAAGGCGACCGCGCCGTAGCGCCAGCGGGCCAGGTTGATCACCAGGCGCTTCTTGCCGCTGTTCCAGCAGGACGCCTCGTACTTGATGGAGAAGTTGCAGTAGTCGGGGCGGCGCGCGGTGTCCGAGGTGGTCAGGCTGATCCTGATGTCGGCGTTGCCGGAGTCGACCCGCTGGAGGCGGACGTTGCCGCCGCCGATCCAGCTGCGCTCGTCCTGCAGGGTGCCGTCCACGGTCTTGGCGAAGGCGTCGTCGCCGCCGTAGGTGGAGGCGTCGATGCCGTTCTCGATCTCGACGGTGTACTTGTACAGCTTCCCGCCCTTGCCGAAGACCGGCGTCGTGCCGCGCAGCACGTTCCAGGTGCCGCTGCCCTTGTCCTTGTAGTCCTTCATCCCCGGCAGCTCCGCGCTGGGGATGTTCGCGGTGAGCTTGCCGGAGGGGGCCTCGCCCATGATCTGCGGCTCCGGCTCCTCGCCCGCGGGGCCGGTCGGGATGGTCTCCTTGGGCTGGGCCGAGTTGTCCCGGGCCGGGTCGTTGACGTTCATCAGGGCCAGCACGGTGAGCACCACCAGCACCGGCACCGCGTAGATCCGCCAGCCGTAGGTGCCCAGGATCCCGCTCTTCTTGCGCTTGGGCGGCGGGGTGTCCTGTTGGGCGGGGTCGGGGCGCCAGGAGGCGGCCAGCGGCTCGCCGCCGGTGCGGCGCTGGCCACGCTGGTACCGCCCGTCGTCGGGGCTGCCACCACGCCGGGTCACGGCGTCACGGGGTCCTTGCGTCGTCCGGGCCACGCTCCCCAGATTGCCACACCTGGCAGCCCGGACCGGTACTCACCACACCCGCACGTACGGGTGCCGGTCACAGGTACCCGTCCAGCTCGCGGCCCAGCAGCTGGGAGAACTCCAGGCGCAGCGTGCCGAGGTAGGCCAGCACCACCTGGTCGACCTCGGCGTCGGAGACCGGTCCGCTCCACGAGCCGGGGGCGAACACCGAGCCGAACCGCCAGCCCGCCGGCACCCGGTCGATCAGCAGCACGCCTTCGGGCTGCTCGAAGGCGTCGTCGTCGAAGCTGAAGCTCGGCCGGTTCGCCACCGGGGTGGCCAGCCAGTGCCGCAGCGCGCCGGCCAGCTTGACCACCGGGAAGTCCTGCTCGGCGTAGAGCTCCCTGCCGTCCTCGCACAGCCGCAGGTCGCCCTCGACCAGCTCTTGCACCTCAGCGACGGAATGCCCGTTGAGGCCCGCGCTCTGCAACGCGGTCAGCTCCAGCTCGACCATCACCACTCCCCGCGGTCAACGGCCTCCATCATGCCCAGGCTGGCCCGCGCCACGGTCAGCGGCTTCTCCATCTGCGCCACGTGCCCGGTGCGCGGCAGCACCAGCAGCCGGGCCCTGGGCAGCAGCCGCACCGTGCGCGGCGCCTTGCGCACGCTGACCAGCCGGTCCTCATCACCCCAGATCACCAGCGTGGGCGTGCTCACCTTCGGCAGCAGCCGCCACAGCGAGCCCTGGCTGAACTCCAGCCAGCTGCGCAGCAGGCCCATGGTGGCCCGGCCCAGCGCCTCCCCCGCCCAGCGCATGTCCCGGCGTTCCAGGTACTCCGCCTCGGCCTCGGCCATCCGGTGCTCCGGCACCAGCTCGGGCTGGGCGAAGCACAGCCGGACCAGCTGTTCGGCCCGCTGCCTGGGCGTGACCTCGGCCAGCTGCCTGCGCACCCTGCGGCCGACCAGGGGCAGCATGGCCAGCACGAACCTCGGGTCGGAGAGCCTGCGCGGGTCCGGCCGCAGGTCCGGCACGGCCGGGGAGACCAGGGTCAGCGTGCGCACCAGGTCCGGGCGGCCCGCCGCGACCAGCAGCGAGACCACGCCGCCGAGGGAGTTGCCGAACAGGTGCACCGGGCCGCGGTCCAGGCCCTCGATGAACCTGGTCATCAGGGCCGCGGTGGCGCGGACCGAGTAGTCGTGGCCGTCCAGCGGCTCGGTGCGGCCGAAACCGGGCGCGTCCGGCGCGAGGCCGTTCATCCGGCCGGACAAAAGATCGGACAGATCGGTCCAGTTGGTGGAGGAGCCGCCGAGGCCGTGGATGTAGACCGCGGTCTCCTCGGCGGGACCGGGCGTCTCGCGCACGTGCAGGCTCACCCCGCCCGCCGTGCGCACCCGCCCTGGCCAGGGCTTTCGGCTGAAGTCGGGCTCCGGCAGCTGGGTAGTGGACAGCGGAGCGCGGCCGAGAGTCGCCCGTACCGCGCCACCGGCCGTCGTCAGGGACGGTTTGGTCATCAGACCAGGATGCGTCACGGACCTGAGATCCGCCTGAGTGGGAAAGGCATGCCCAACCGGGGACTACTTGCGAGTAAGGTTTCCCTTCGAACGAGCACCAGGGTGTGGAGGGCAGCATGACCGACACGGCGCAACCGGGCACCGACCAGGTCGTGCGCGGCGTACGACTGCCGCGTACCGCGCGACGCGCCCAGTTGCTGGCCGCCGCCCAGGACGTCTTCGTGGCCAACGGCTACCACGCCGCGGCCATGGACGAGATCGCCGAGCGCGCCGGGGTCAGCAAGCCAGTGCTCTACCAGCACTTCCCCGGCAAGCTGGAGCTGTACCTGGCGCTGCTGGAGACGCACACCGACGCGCTGGTGCAGCGGGTCCGCGGCGCGATCGAGTCGACCACGGACAACAAGCTGCGCGTGCACGCCGCGGTGGCCGCCTACTTCGAGTTCGTCGACGGTGAGGGCCAGGCGTTCCGGCTGGTCTTCGAGTCCGACCTGCGCCGCGAGCCCGCCGTGCAGGACGCGGTGGACCGGGCGACCGCCTCCTGCATCGACATCATCGCCGAGGTCGTGGTCGCCGACGCCGGCCTCACCGCCGACCAGGCGAAACTGGTCGCGGTGGGCCTGGTCGGGCTGAGCCAGGTGACCGCGCGGTACTGGCTGGACGGCGAGCGGGCGATCCCCAAGGACGAGGCCATCGGCCTGATGTACACGCTGGCCTGGAAGGGCATCGGCGGCGGTTTCCCGCTCCAGCACTGAGACAGACGGCACGGTGCGCGCCGAGGTCCTCGGCGCGCACCGTGGGTCACACCCGCTCAGGGACCTCGCTGACCACGTTGACCAGTCGCGCGATCCGCTCGGTGACCTGCACCGAGCGCTCCAGCGGCAGCATGTGCCCCGCGCCGGGGAAGACGATCAGCTCGGCCTGCGGCAGCTCGCGCGCGATCACCTCGGCGCAGCGCTGCGGGGTCAGCCGGTCGTTGCTGCCGGCCAGCACCACCACCGGCAGCCGCCGGAACGCGGCCAGCGCCGCCCGGCGCTCGTGCCGGAACAGGTCTTCCAGGTAGCCGGTGAGGGTCAGCGGGCTGCACCCGGCGATCACCGCGGCGGTCTCCCGCACGTCGGCCTTCTCCGGCTGCCGCCCGAACAGCATCCAGCGCAGCGCGGGCCGCATCACTCCCGGGTACCGGCTCAGCCGCCGCACCTTGCGCTTGACCAGCACATTCCCGAACGCGGTCTGGCCGCGGATGACGGTCCGGCCCAGTGGTGCGGGCAGGCCGAGGTTGCCATTGCGCAGGTCGCCGCAGGCGGTGGCCACCAGCGCGACCGCCGCGACCCGCTCGGCGAACAGCTCGGGGTGCCGGTCGGCCAGCGCCATCGTGGTCATGCCGCCCATCGAGTGCCCGGCCAGCACCACGGTCCCGTGCGGGACCAGCTCGGTGAGCACCTCGGCCAGGTCGTCGGCGAGCTGCTCGATGGTGGTGCCGCCGGGTGTGGCCTGGTCGGACTGGCCGTGGCCGCGCAGGTCGTAGCGGAGCACGCGGATGTCCCCGCACCGGCCGGGCAGCGCGTGCGCGACCCGCCGCCAGCTCTGCCGGTCCAGGGTCCAGCCGTGCACCAGGACGACCGTGACGGGGGCATCCGCGCGCCCCTGCTCCTCGACGGCAAGGCAGGCGCCGTCGCGGGTGGTGAAGGTGAACACGCCCATCTCACTCACTTCCCGAGGAATCCGGAGGCCTGCCACAGCTTGCGGCCGGGGTTGCCGATCAGTCCGGCCTCGTCCAGGAAGCTGACGATCCGCTCCCCCGCCCAGCCCATCGTCTCCCGGAAGTGCGGGTTGCCCAGCGCGGCCCTGCGCGCTTCCTTGGGGTCCAGCCCGACCTGGCGGTAGACCTCCGGGTGCACCAGCGAGCGGGAGACCACGAAGGCGGCCCGCGCGGTGACGAAGCGGTGGTAGCGCAGCGCGGCGCCGGAGCAGCTCTGCATCGAGCGCAGCAGCTCCTCGCGGGCGTAGCGCACGTGCCGGGCCTCCTCCAGCACGTGGATGCGGTTGACCATGCGCACCAGCGGCTGCACCGACTCGTCCGCGGTGGACTCGCGCTGCAGGCGGTCCAGGATCTCCTCGGCGATCAGGATGCTGGCGAACATGGACGGGCCGCGGCCGATGGTCTTCATCAGGTTGCCCAGCGCGTGCGGCAGCCGCTGCGGGCCGTAGGCGGGCACGTCCAGCTTCTCCACCAGGCGGGCGAACATGATCGAGTGGCGGCACTCGTCGGCGATCTCGGTCAGCGCGTACTGCACGTGCCGCTGCTTGGGGTCGAGGTGGTAGACGTGCCGGACCAGCAGCTCCATCAGGATCACCTCGAACCAGATCCCGACGCTGGCCACGCAGCCGACCTCGTGCTTGGACAGCTCGATCCGCTGCTGCCTGCTCATCCGCTCCCACAGCGGGGTGCCGTAGAGCGAGACCCGGTGCTCGGGCACGAAGAACTTGTCCTCGGCCAGCGGGGCGTCCCAGTCGATGTCGACGTCCGGGTCGTAGGAGTTCTTGGCGGATGAGTTGAGCAGCCGCTCGGCGGTCTTCTCCCGGTCCGGCACCTGCAAGCTCCGGCTCATGGCGTCGTCACCCTCCTACTGGATGAAGTGTTACCCGAAGTAACAGCTACCAGTGGTAACGTCTCGTGTATGGCGGATTCTGTCAAGGGCCAACCGAGCAAACGGGGCGACGCCCGGCGCGAGCGCTGGAAGGAACACCGCAGCGTGCGCCGCGCGGAGTTCGTGGAGGCGACCATCAAGGCGCTCGCCACACACGGCCCTGACGTGGGCATGGACGAGATCGCGGCCGAGGCCGGGGTGACCAAGCCGGTGATCTACCGGCACTTCTCGGACAAGGCCGACCTCTACCTCGCGGTCGGCGCGCGGGCCACCGAGATGCTGATGGAGCGGATCGTGCCCGCGATCGAGCGCAGGGGCAGCCCGCGCGAGCGGATCGCCGCGGTGGTGGACGCCTACCTGAGCACCATCGAGGAACAGCCCGAGCTGTACCGCTTCATGACCCGCCGCTCCTTCGCCGACCGCCCGGTCGACGCGGACCCGGCCAGCCGCACCGAGGCGATGATCGCCTCCCGGCTGGCCCGGCTGCTCGGTGAGTACATGCGCCTGCTCGGCCTGGACTCCGGCGCGGCCGAGCCGTACGCCTTCGCCGTGGTCGGCGCGGTGGAGAAGGCCGGTGACTGGTGGCTGGAACGCCAGACCATGAGCCGGGAGAACCTGCGCGACTACCTGGTCAACATCGTCTGGCACGCCATCGACGGCTTCACCAGGATCAGCGGCGTGATCATCGATCCGGACCTGCCGCTGGACTTCGACCTGCCCTCCGCCCAGTTGCGGATCGTGCGCGGGGACGGCGAGACCGAGCAGCGGGAGACCTCATGAGCGAGCACGAGCACGAGGAAGAGGGTTACCAGGGCGCGGCCACCCTGCTGGTGGAGGGCGCGGAGCTGCCGGTGGAGGTGCGCTTGCGCGGGCACTTCGAGCCGATCGACGGCCGCTACCACTGGTACGGCCGGATCGCCGCGCACACCGAGCTGACCGAGCTGGTGCAGCAGCGCCGCCCGGCCGCCACCCTGCGCACCCCGGCCGGCGAGGCCGAGGGCGGCCTGTCCGACCCGGACCCCTGGGGCCGCTACCGGATCACCGGCCTGGGCCGCCCGCCGTTCGAGGTGGACGACCTGAACAAGGTCCCGCCAGCCGAGTAGAACCCGGACACAGCGCGGCCCGGTGACCGAGTTCACGGTCACCGGGCCGTTCGCTGGTTTTGCCTGGCCTCAGCTGCCGACGGCGAAGCCCACCCGGCGGCCGTCGGAGACGCCGATCTCCACGTAGGCGACCCTCGCGGAGGGCACCACGTAGCGCTTGCCCTTGTCGTCCACCAGGCTCAGCAGGCCCTTGGTGTCGCGCAGCGCCTCGGAGACCACGGCCTCGACCTCGTCCTGCGACAGCGCGCTCGAGACGACGAGCTCCCGCGGGCTGTCCGCGACGCCGATCTTGACCTCCACACCGACCTCCGTGTGCTCAGAGTATTTGTACTGATCGTCAGCCTAGTCGCGTCCGCCTGGCGTGCGGGGACCGCCCGCTCCGCCCTCGGCGAACACGATCGCGCGTCAGCCCAGGCCGAGCGCGGTCATCCGCTGCGAGTGGCCACTCTGCAACCGCTTGAACAGCGCCGCGATCCCGGACAGGTCGCCGGAGGCGCGCACCAGCAGCTCGGCCAGCGCGTCCCGCTCGGCCACCACGTACTGGGCCTGGGTGAGCGCCTCGCCGAGCAGGCGGCGGCCCCACAGCGCGAGCCGGTCGCGCACCTTGCGGTCGGCCGCGCAGGCGGCCTGCACCTCGCGCTCGGCGAAGGCGGAGTAGCCGGTGTCGGTGAGCACCTCCAGCACGAGCTCCTTGCTCGGCGACTCCAGCCAGCCCGCGATCTCGCGGTAGAAGTCGGCGGCCAGTCCGTCGCCGACATAGGCCTTGACCAGGGACTCCAGCCAGTTGTGCGGGGCGGTGGAGGCGTGGAAGGCGTCGAAGGGGGCCACGAACGGGGTCATCGCCGTCTCCACGGCCACCCCGCGCAGCGCGAGGTGCTGCTCCAGCAGCCGGTAGTGGCCGATCTCGGCGGCGGCCATGGTCGCCAGCGCGGCCCGGCCGGACAGGGTGGGGGCGGTCCGCGCGTCCTCGGCCAGCCGGTCGAAGGCCGACAGCTCGCCGTAGGCCAGCACACCCAGTAGATCGACGATGCCGGCGTCGGCACTGCCCGTCTCGGTCATGCGGGAGAGCGTATCCGGCCACGACACCCCCTGGAGAAGCGTTCCAGCGGCTAGAATGCCTCCGGACGCCCTGTGCGCGCTGCCGAGAAGAACGATGAGGACACTGCGCGGCGCGGGGCCACGTGATGACGGCGACAGCAGTCGCCCAACGGAAAGGTGCGCGTACGCCTCGCCCTCCCGTGCCGCTGGCAAGAGTGACCGACCCTGGTCACCGCCCGGCTCGGTCGAGCGCAAACGCTGGCTGTACGTGCTGGTATGAGAGAGGCGATCACGCTGACCTTCGACAACAACACCGCCGACCTACGCGAACTTGATCACAGCGAGGCCGGCCTGCCCGAGGAGGACAACACCTCCCACCCGCTCCGCGGAGACGCCCCGGTCACGCCGGACGCGCCCACCTTCGCCGAGCTCGGCGTGGACGAGCGCATCGTCCGCGCGCTGGCCGAAGCCGGCATCGAACGGACCTTCGCGATCCAGGAACTGACGCTGCCGCTGGCCCTGCGTGGTGAGGATCTCATCGGCCAGGCGCGCACCGGCACCGGCAAGACGCTGGGCTTCGGCGTGCCGCTGCTGCACCGGCTCACCCTGCCGGGCGATGGCACCCCGCAGGTGCTGGTCGTGGTGCCCACCCGCGAGCTGTGCCTCCAGGTCACGCAGGACCTCAAGGACGCGGGCAAGCACCTCGGTGTGCGGGTCCTCGACGTCTACGGCGGCCGCCCGTACGAGCCGCAGGTGGCGGCGCTGCGCAAGGGCATCGACGTGGTGGTCGGCACCCCCGGCCGCCTGCTCGACCTGGCCGAGCGCCGGGACCTGGTGCTCGGCAAGGTCCGCGCCCTGGTGCTGGACGAGGCCGACGAGATGCTCGACCTGGGCTTCCTGCCCGACATCGAGCGGATCCTGCGGATGGTCCCCGACCAGCGGCAGACCATGCTGTTCTCGGCCACCATGCCGGGCCCGATCATCACCCTGGCCAGGACCTTCCTCACCCAGCCCACGCACATCAGGGCCGAGGAGGTCGACGCCGGGCAGACGCACGAGCTGACCGAGCAGTTCGCCTACCGGGCGCACTCGCTGGACAAGATCGAGGTCGTCGCCCGGGTGCTCCAGGCCACCGACCGCGGCCTGACCATGATCTTCACCCGGACCAAGCGCACCGCCCAGAAGCTCGCCGACGACCTGGCCGAACGCGGTTTCGCGGTTGCCCCGGTGCACGGCGACCTGGGTCAGGGCGCGCGGGAGCAGGCGCTGCGGGCCTTCCGCAGCGGCAAGGTGGACGTGCTGGTCTGCACCGACGTGGCCGCGCGCGGCATCGACGTCGGCGGGATCACGCACGTGATCAACTACCAGTGCCCCGAGGACGAGAAGGCCTACGTGCACCGGATCGGCCGCACCGGCCGCGCGGGCCGTACTGGTGTCGCGGTCACGCTGGTCGACTGGGACGAGGAGGCTCGCTGGAAGATGATCAGCGACACCCTCGGCCTGGGCAAGCCGGAGCCGGTGGAGACCTACTCCACCTCGGAGCACCTGTTCACCGACCTGAACATCGACCCGAAGTCCTCCGGCAGGCTGCCGCTGTCCCAGCGGACCAGGGCCGGCCTGGACGCCGAGCACCTGGAAGAGGACGCGCCCAAGCGCGGCCGCGGCCGCAAGCGCGTCGGCCGGACCACGGGCAGCGACAAGCCGGCAGGCGGCACCCCGGACAAGCCGGAGTCGGACGACACTGGCGCCCGCCCGGCCACCAAGCGCCGCAGCCGCAGGCGCACCCGCGCCGGTCAGAACGTGGAAGGCGAGGCCACCCCCGCCGAGACCACCGACCCGCCGGAGGCCGCGGAGACCAAGACGCGGACCCGCACCCGCACCAGGTCCCGCGCCAAGACCGAGCCCAAGGCCGAGCCCGTGACCGAAGCCCCGGCTCCGGTCGAGGCCCAGGCCCCGGCCGAAGCTCCGGCCCCGGTCGAAGCTCCGGCAAAGGCCCCCGCCGAGCCCAAGGCCCCCAGGAAGCCGAAGGCGACCAAGGCCACCACCACGGTCACCTTCGCCGCCCCGGAGCTCCCGGCCGAGGCCCCGGCCGACGCCGACGCCGAGGCCCCCGCCCGCAGGCGGCGGCGCCGCCGGACCGGCGAGACCCCGGCCGAGTAAGCACGCCACCAGGAACGGCCCTTCCCGTCGGGGAGGGCCGTTCCGCGTACCCGAGCAGCCGAGGAGGCTACGGTGGTCCCCGTGCCGCCCGAGCAGAACGCCGCGCCCGAGGACCCCACCAGCGCCGCCTCCGAGCAGCCCAGCGCCGCCGCGACCCCGGCCCCGGCCAAACCCCGGGACGACACGCCCAGCGCCGCCACCCCGCCGGTACCGGCCAAGCCCCAGAGCGAGCCGCCCAGCGCCGCCGCGCCCGCCGCGCCCCAGAGCGCCGCCGAGGCCCCGGACCAGGCCCCCACACCGCCCAGCGAGCCTCCCAGCGCCGCCGCTTCGCAGGCCGTGGCCGCCGTTCCGCCGAGCGAGGCCGTCAGCACTGCCGTGGCACAGAGCGCGCCCCGCGACGCCGCCGCGTCGAGCGAGGCCTCCAGCACTCCCGCGCCCCAGGACGCCGCCGAACCGCCGAGCCAGGCCCCCGAAGCCGCCGCGCCCCTCGCCGCCGCGCCCCTGGACACCCCCGCCGCGCCGACCGAAGCCCCCGAGACCACCCCCAACGCCGCAGCTGTTGAGGCCACCTCCAACGCCGCGGCCCCTGAGGCCGCCCCCAGCGCCGAGGCCGCCGAAGTCACCTCCAACGCCGCGGCCGCAGCCCCCGACACCGCTCTCCCCGCCCCAGCCACCACCGCGCCCGCCCTCGCCGCCCCGGCCAGCACCCCACCCCCCCTCGCCGCCCCCACCACCCCCGGCGCGCTGCTCGTCCCCTCACCCACCGCCCCCACCGCACCTCCACCCCAGCCCCGCTCCTTCACCACCCGCTGGGACCTCATCGCCGCCGCCCTGGTCACCGTCGCCGTGCTCGTCGCCGCCACCGTGATCTGGGCCTTCAGCGACGCCCGAGCCACCGTCTCCCAGACCGCCAGCCCACCGCTCCCCTTCCTCGACGCCCCCACCACGCCGCCGCCCACCCTGGGCGAGGTCTGGCGGGCGCCGAGTCCGGCGACCCAGACCGTGGTGGCCACCGCTCAGGTGGTGGTGACCGCGGAGAACGGGGCGGTGCTGGGGCGGGATCCGCTCAGTGGGCAGGAGAAGTGGCGGTACCAGCGGGATCTGCCGTTGTGCACGGTGGCGCCCGCGTTCGGGCAGATCCTCGCGGTCTACCAGCGCGGGGACACCTGCAGCGAGGTGACCGCGCTGGATCCGGCCACCGGCAAGCGGGGCGCGCAGCGCAACGGCGACGCCGAGGCGGGCACCCGGCTGCTCTTCGACGGGGTGCACCTGACCACCACCGGCAAGACCTACCTGGAGGGCTGGCGCTCCGATCTGGTCAAGACCCAGGAGTACGGCCAGGTCAGGGCCATGATCCAGCCCGGCAAGCAGCCGAGGACCGGATGCACGTTCGGCTCGGTGGCGGTGGCGCCGAACCGGGTCGGGGTGATCGAGCGCTGCCCGGACGACCCCGGTGACCGGCTCAGCGTGTTCAAGCCGAACCCGAAGGACTGGGACAAGCCCGAGGTCTCGGTGAGCGTGGTGCTCAACGGGTCCGGGGCCAGGGTGGTCGCGCTCGGGCCGGACCGGGTGGCCGCGGTGCTGCCCGACCCGGCGCGGCTGGCCATCTACGACGGCAACGGGGCCCCGGTCTCCGAGCAGCCGCTGGACCTGCCGGCCAGTGACCTCCAGGGTGATCCGGACGGTGGCGTGGTGCCGACCACCACGGTGCTCAGCGCGCGCTGCGCGGACGGCTCGGCCACCCCGCTGACCTTCGCCGCCACCTCGACCTGCCCGACCGGCGAACCGGCCACCACCTCGCCCGCGGTCATCTACTGGTGGACCGGGTCCCGCACCATCGCGCTGGCCTCGGCCACCACCGCTCCACTGTGGACGATGGAGGACACGCTCGGCCCCGGCACGCTGTTCGCGGGCAGGCTGGTGGTGCCGACCCCGGCCGGGCTCACCGTGGCCGACCCGAACACCGGCAAGGTGCTCGGCCGGATCCCGGTGGGCCGGCGCGGTTACCGCGGGCTGGTGACCTTGTCCAGCTCCGGTCCGGTACTGGTGGAACAGCGGGGCGGCACGCTGGTGGCGTTGCGCTGAAGTCCGCGCGCTTTCCCGGCTTCGGTGAGGCAGACTCAGCACGTGAGCGTGTTGCCGTACTCCCAGCTCAGCCCACACCGAGCGCGCCGGGTCGACCTGCAGGGCGACTACGGGCCGATCGCCGCGCTGCACGCGGTCCCGGCGGCCGACGCCGACCGCGGTGCGACCGCGTTGCTGGTGCCGGGCTACACCGGGTCCAAAGAGGACTTCGCGCCGCTGCTGGACCCGTTGGCCGAGGCCGGGTTCGCGGTGCACGCCATCGACCTGCCCGGCCAGTACCAGTCCCCTGGCCCGGACGACCCGCAGGCCTACCTGCCTGCCGCGCTCGGCGCGGTGATCGCGAAGCTGATCACCCAGCTGGGCGCGGGCGGCCGCAAGGTGCTGCTGCTCGGCCATTCCTACGGCGGCCTGGTCGCCCGCGGCGCGCTGCTCTCCGGCGTGCGGGTGGACGGCCTGACCCTGTTGTCCTCCGGCCCGAACGAGCTGCCCGAGGGTGAGCGCCGCCGCGCGCTGGAGGCCGGTGAGCCGCTGCTGCGCTCCGGCGGCGTGCCCGCGGCCCAGCAGCTGCGCGAGGCGCGGGACGCGGCCTCACCGAACTGGGAGCAGACGCCGGAAACGTTGAAGGAGCTGCTGCGCGCCCGGTTCCTGGGTTCCAGCGCGGCCGGTCTGCTCGGCATGGCCGAGGGCCTGCGCCGGGAACCGGACCTGGTCGGGCGGCTGGCGGCGGCGCTGCGCACCGCGGGCACCCCGGCGCTGGTGGTCTGCGGGGAGCACGACGACGCCTGGTCGGTGGCCAGCCAGCGGGACATGGCCGACCGGCTGGACGCCGACTTCGCGGTGGTCTCCGACGCGGCCCACTCGGCCAACACCGAGAACCCGGAAGCCCTGCTGGCCACCCTGCTCCCCACCTGGCGGGCCTGGCTCGCCTAGAGTCGCGGGCGTGCTCCGCCACGTCACCGCGACCCGATATGTCACCCCGCTGCGGGAGGGTGGTTCGCTGCCCGGCCTGATGGAGGCCGACGACCTGGGCACCTACGTGGTGAAGTTCCGCGGCGCGGGCCAGGGCCGCAAGACGCTGGTCGCCGAGGTGGTGGTCGGGGAGCTGGCGCGGGCGCTGGGCCTGCCGGTGCCGGAGCTGGTGACCGCGCAGGTGGACAAGGCGATGGCGCCGAGCGAGCCGGACGAGGAGGTCCAGGAGCTGCTGCGGGCCAGTCACGGGTTGAACCTGGGCATGGACTTCCTGCCGGGCGCGCTGGACTTCGACCCCGGCGCGTTCACCGCCGAGCCGGAGTTCGCCGGGCGGGTGCTGTGGTTCGACGCGTTCACCGGCAACGTGGACCGGTCCTGGCGCAACCCGAACATGCTGTACTGGCACGGAAAACCGCAGTTGATCGACCACGGCGCGACGCTGATCTTCCACCACAACTGGCCAGGCGCGCCGGACTGGGCGAGCCGCCCGTACAACGCCGCCGACCACCTGCTGATCGGCTTCGGCCCGGAGGTGGCGGCCGCGGACGCGGCGCTGGCCCCGCTGGTCACCGAGGAGCTGCTGACCGAGGTGCTGGCCAAGGTCCCCGACGACTGGATCGAGGACGAACCCGGCTTCCTGGGCACCGACATCGTCCGCGAGGCCTACGTGGCCGCACTCACCGGACGTCTCGCCGCCCGCGAGGCCTGGCTGCCCGGCCTGGTGGAAGCGGCGCTGAACCGGGGAAACGACCGGGTGGTCCCAGAACGGGGCCGCAACCGGCCGGAGTGGCTCAAGCACCTGCCGGGAGACGCGACATGACCGGGCGGCGCTATCCGTTCGAGTACGCCGTGCTGCGCGTGGTCCCCAGGGTCGAACGCGGCGAGGCGATCAACGCGGGCGTGCTGGTCTACTGCCACCGCCTGGACTACCTGGGCTCCCTGGTGCACCTGGACCACGACCGGCTGCGCGCCCTGGATCCCAGCGCGGACCCCGAGGCGATCACCTCGGTGCTGCGCTCGGTGGCCGGGGTGTGCGCGGACCCGGCGGTGGGCCCGGCGGCCGGGCAGAGGCTGGGGCAGCGGTTCCGCTGGCTGACCGCGCCGAAGAGCACGGTGGTGCAGCCCGGCCCGGTGCACACCGGCCTGACCACGGACCCGGCGGCGGAGACGGAGAGGTTGCTGCGCCTGCTGGTGCTGCCCTGACGGCCCGGCGGTGCTGCCCGGCGACGCCACCGCACCACCCGACGACCCGGCCACGCCACCCGCCGACCGCACCGCCCGACGACCCGACCGCACCGCCAGCCGCCCCGGCCCGACTCGGCTAACGCCCCAGCGCCGCCGTCAGCTCCGCCCGCCCCGACACCCCCAACTTCCGGTACGCGTTGGTCAGGTGCATCTCCACCGTGCGCACCCCGACCGTCAGCTCCGCCGCGATCTGCGGGTTCGACCGCCCGTCCGCCGCCAGCGCGGCCACCCGCCGCTCGGTCCCGGTGAGCGCGGCCGGCCCCGTGTGCTCAGCCCGCCGCTCCCGGCCGCCCGCCGCGCGCAGTCCCGCCCGCGCCCGCCGTCCGGTCCCGGTGGCCCCGCACTGCTCGGCCACGGCCAGCGCCCGGCGCAGCGTCTCCCTGGCCGACTGTTCCGCGCCCAGCCGGTGCCGCAGCAGGCCCAGCTCGGTGAGCACCTCGGCGTGCACCAGTCCCACCTCGGCCTGCTCGACCACGGTCAGCGCCTCGGCCAGCAGCGCCTCCCCGGCCCGGCCGCCGGTGACCGTGCCCGCCATCCGCAGCACCGTGCCCAGCGTCCACGGCAGGCCCCACTCGCGGGCCGCGGCCAGTTCCGGCTCGATGGCGCGCAGGGCCTCGGCCTGCCGGCCCGCGGCGTGCAGGGCCAGGGCCTGGTAGCCGCGCCAGGGGATCACCGCGGGGTTGCGCACGCCCCAGGCGGCCAGCCGCCTGCCGCACTCGGTGAAGTCGGCCAGTGCGCCGTCCAGGTCGCCCATGGCCAGCCGGAGCCTGCCGCGCACGTCCAGCACGTGGTTGAAGTGCCACAGCTCCGGTAGCTCGCCGTCCAGCCGCATCCGGTAGAGCAGCTCCAGCGCGTCCTCGGTGCGGTCCAGGGCGAGCAGCACGTCCAGGTAGTGCGCGTACCGGTGCGCGGCCAGCGGCTGCCAGCCGGGGTCGCGGTCGCCGATGGACTCCTCCGCGTCCGCCAGCGCCAGGTCCAGCCTGCCCTGCCGGTGCCGGACCTGCACCCGCAGGCAGGTGGAGAGCGCGTAGCGCAGGAACGAACCCTGCCGCCGCGCGTGCGTGACCGCCTCGCTGGTCACCGCGGCCGCCCGGTCCAGGTCGTCGCAGCGGATCAGGGTCATCACCGCGGACATGTGCGGGCCCCAGTGCTCGGTGTAGAGCGCCTGCCCGGCCAGCGCGCGCCGGGCCTGCGCCAGGGCTGCCTCGGGCGAGCCGAGCCGGAACACCTCGTGGCAGGCGCGCATGCCGAGCAGGCCGGAGTCGGCGTCCCCGGTCGGCTCGGCCAGCCGTGCCGTGATCATCGGCGCGGTGGCCGCGTGCTGCCAGGCCAGGAAGTACAGCTCGCTCTGCAGGTAGCCGTGCGTGCTGGTGCCCTCGGCCTGGGCGACCGCCGCGGTGATCAGCGACAGGCCCTCCGCGCCGCGGCCGACGGTGAGCAGCGCCCGCGCCAGGTCCACGGTGACTGCCGCACCGCGCTCGTGCGCGGTGGTCAGCGAGCGCACCGCGGCGACCCCGTCGAAGTGCAGCTGCGCGCGACCCAGCTCGGCGTAGAGCTCCGGCCCGGCCGCCGGTCCCTCCTCGATCGCCCTGGCCAGGTAGGTGGCGCTGGTCTCCGGCGCGCCCCTGGACCTGGCCAGCGCGGCCGCCGAGCGCAGCGCCGCCACCCGCCAGCCCTGGCCGGCCGGCGCCACCGGCAGCAGGTGGGCGGCCACCTGGTCCGGCCCGGCCCGCTCGAACCCCGGCGCGCGCGCCTGCATCAGCTCGGCCACCCGCTCATGCAGGGCCGAGCGGGTGGCGGCGGACAGGTCCCGGTAGACCACCTCGCGCACCATCGGGTGCACGAACCGCGGCCCGTCCACCGCGAACAGCCCCAGCGCGACCAGCCGTCGCACGCACGCCTCGACCTGCGCCGCGCCCAGCCCGGTCAGCCGCCGCACCTGGGCGGTGGTGGCCGCGGGGCCGAGCACCGCGACCGCCTCGGCCACCGTGCCGGTCTCCGGTGGGCTGCGCCGCAGCCGCCCGAGCACCCCGGAGGCGATCGCGGCCACGCCGAACTCCGGCACCAGTCCAGCCTCCGCCGCCGCGCCGGTGACCCGGTGCGCGCGCAGGCCGCGCAGCAGCTCGGTCAGCAGCAACGGGTTCCCGCCGGTGGAGTCCAGGCAGGCGGCGGCGAACTCCGCGGCCACCGGCCCGCCCAGCTCCGCCCGCGCCAGGTCGGCCACGGCCACCGCGCTCAACGGCTCCGGCCGCAGCACCTGGCACAGCGGACTGGCCAGGATTTCCTCCACCGCACGCGGATCGGCCGGTGTCTCGCCTTCCCGGACCGCGAGCAGCAGGCCCACCGGCAGCCCGTCCAGCCGCCGGGCCAGGTAGGCCAGCCAGCGCAGCGAGGACAGGTCGGCCCAGTGCACGTCGTCGACCACCACCAGGAACGGGCCGTGGTCGGCGAACCCGGCCAGCAGCCAGTACAGCCCGTGCAGCGCCGCGCCGAGCGCGTCCGGCGGCACCGCGTCCACCGGGCCCGGCGCCTCCTCCAGCACCGGCCGGGCGAACCGCGCCGGTCCGGCGAACAGCTCCGCCCGCCGCGCCGCCCCGGCCGCGGCCAGCCTCGGCTCGATCAGCTGCCGCACCACGCCGAAGCCGAACTGCCGCTCCAGCTCGCTGCCCACCCCGCTGACCACCGGCAGCCCGGCCTCGCCCGCCCGCGCCCGCACCGAGCGCAGCAGGGTGGTCTTGCCGATGCCGGCCGGCCCGTCCAGGACGACCAGCGCCGAACCTCCGTCCCGCACCCGGCGCACCAGGTCGTCGAGCACGGCGAGCTCCGCCCCGCGTTCCAGCACGGTCCGTTCCGGCATGCAGTCCCCTCAGCTTTGTGCCGATGTTAGTGAGCAGCCGTTCGTGATGCCGATCACATTCGTTTTTCGAGTCGCCGCCGGCCCGAAGGACTTACCGAACGGATAACCCCTCGGCCGCAGGTCAGGTCCTTGGTCTCGGACCGAGGGAATTCCTTCTGCCACAACGGCAAACCCCACGGTTGCCAGCGGGGGCGAGCACTGTCTGGATGGGACTCGACCGTGGCAGCAGCGACCGGGCGCGGGGAGGGCGACCGGCATTCGGGAGGGACGACCGGGGTGCAGGTGGCAGTGACCGGGGGTACCGGGTTCGTCGGCGTCCGCCTGATCCGGCGGCTGCTGGCCCAGGGCCACACCGTGCTCGCCCCCGCCCGCACCGCCTCCGCCGCCACCCGGCTGCGTGCCCTGGGAGCCACCCCGGTCCCGGTCCTCGCCGCGCTGGGCAGCGCCGAGGTCGTCTTCCAGACCACCCGGTCCGCACTGCCCCGCCACCCCCGCCTGGTGCTGCTCAGCTCCGACGCCGCCGTCCAGCACGGCCGACCCCTGGTCAACGCCACCGAAGACCTCCCGCTCCGCCCGCGCTCGCCCTCGCCGGTGGCCGCCGCCCAGGCCCGCGCCGAGTCGGCCGCGCTGGCCCGCGGCGCGGTGATCGTCCGGCCGAGACTGCTGTGGGGCGCGGGTGATCCGGCGCTGCCCCGGCTGTGGGCCGCGGTGCGCGCGGGCCGGTTCAGCTGGGTCGGCGGCGGCTGTCAGCTGACCGACACCACGCACGTGGACAACGCGGTGCACGCCCTGCTGCTGGCCGCCCGGCACGGCCGGCCCGGCGAGACCTACTTCGTCACCGACCAGGATCCGGTGGCCTACCGCCACTTCATCGCCGACCTGCTCGCCGCCGACGGCCTGACCGCCCCGGCCCGCACCGTCTCCTACCGCCGCGCGCACACCCTGACCGCGCTCAGCGAGGCGACCTGGCGCGCCCTGCGCCTGCCCGGCAGGCCACCCCTGGACTACCTGACCCTGTGGCGTGCGGGCCTGGAGTGCACTGTGGACACTCGCAAGGCGCGAGCCCAGCTCGGCTACGAACCGGTCCGCTCCCGCGGCCAGGGCCTGGCGGAACTGCGGGATGCCTTGTCCTGCAACGCCTAGTGGGGCTGGCCCCACCCCGAAGTGTCGAGCTGCCCGGATCGTGCCGGCGCCGCTGGGCGCACAGGATGAACCCATGACCTTCAAGCGGAACACGGTGCGCCGCGCCGCGGTCGTGCTGGCCGCGGGCGCGGTGTGCGCCACCCTGACCGCGGGCAGCGCGGGCGCGATCGTCGGTGGCACCAAGGCGGCGGGGCACTACCCGTTCATGGCCTCGATCCCGATCTCGCTGCCCGGCACGGACCTCAACGGGGTGTGCGGAGCCTCGCTGGTGCACCCGCGCTGGGTGCTCACCGCGGCCCACTGCCTCGACCCCGGGGTGGGCGCCAAGCCGGACGGGACCGTGCGGATCGGCAGCTCCCGCCGCTCCACCGGCGGCTCGGTGCGCGCGATCGAGTTCACGGTGACGCACCCCGGCTACCGGCAGGGCGAGCCCAACCAGGACGACGTCGCGCTGATCCGCCTGGACCGCCCGGTGCGGCAGCAGCCCATCCGGATCGCCGACGAGCCCGGCAGGCCCGGCACCCCGACCCGGCTGCTCGGCTTCGGCACCGTGGTCGACGCCGAGCCGCTCAAGGCCGTGTTCCCCGAACGCCTCCAGCAGCTCAACACCCGGATCGGCGCGAGGACCGAGTGCGCGCCCGGCTACGCCGGCGACACCCGGCTGTGCACGGTGAGCCGGGTGCCGCGCGCGATGGCCTGCTTCGGCGACTCCGGCGGACCGCAGATCCGGCGCGGGCAGCACGGCCGCTGGGAGCTGGCCGGCGTCACCTCAGGACCCGGCGACGGGCCGGGCGACTGCGCGAACGGACCCGGCCTCTACAGCAGCGCGCCCGCCTACGCGAACTGGGTGAAGCGGACCATCGCCGAGAACCGCTAGCTCCACCACCACAGCCAGAGCGCGACCGCGGCCACCACGAACACGCCGATCCCGGCGCACCAGGCCCCGGCCCCGGTGCGCCGGTCCGCGAAGGACTGCAACAGCACCGCGACCGCCGCGGCGAGCAGGTGCCCGCCGACCGCGATCCAGCCCGGCCCCGCCCAGGACTCGGTGGCGGCGAAGATCTGCGCGCCGATCACCAGGACCGCCAGCAGCACCACCGTGGCCGCCACCGAGCCGCTGAGGCCGCGGAGCACCGCGCCCAGCCGGACCCGGCGGGGCCGTTCGTCCAATGCTCCGGTCATGGCGCCAGCATCGCCCACGGCTCGAGCTCCGGTGCGGCCGCCTGGCCTTCCGGGCAGTGCCTGCGGAAGTCGCACCAGGAGCAGTGCCGTCCGGTCACCGGTGGGAACAGCGCGTCCCGGTCGCCACCGGCGGCCAGCTGCTCCCCGGCCACGGCCAGCTCCTCGGCGGCCTCCTCGGCGCGGCGGACCTGGCGGGCCAGCGACTCGTCGGTGTGCTCCCAGGCCGCCACCTCGCCGGTGGGCAGGTGGTGCAGCTCGACCAGGTGGCAGGGGCGGCGCAGGGTGCGGGCGGCGGCCAGCGCGTAGAGCGCCAGCGCCTGCGAGCCCCTGGCGTCATCGGTGGTCAGCGCGTGCCTGCCGGTCTTGTAGTCGACGATGACCAGCTCGCCGTCCCGCTCGTCGATCCGGTCCACCCTGCCCTCGGCCACGATGGTCCCGGTCGGCGTGGACACCCAGCGCTCCAGCCCGACCGGCTCGATGGTCACGTCCAGGTTCCGCACGTACTCGTGCACCCAGCCGCGGGCCCGCTCCCGGTAGGTCCCGGCCTGCTCGCCGTCGGCGAAGCCATCGCCCTTCCAGTGCTTGACCACCAGCGACTCGGCCTGTTCCGGCGTGCGCCTGGCCACCGGCAGGTCGAAGAAGGCGCGCAACGCGTTGTGCACCACCGCGCCCAGGGTGTTGTGCGCCCAGGCGCCGCCGCGCGCGGGCGCCGGGCGGTCCAGGTAGTTCATCCGGTAGCGCCGCGGGCAGCCGGTCCAGGTGGCCAGCTTCGCCGGCGTCACCCGCACCAGCTTGCGCGGCATGCCTTCGAGTTCCAGTCCGAGCTGAGCCACGCCACTCACCGTACTCAGCCGAGCACCGGCACCGCACTCGCCTTCGACACCAGCGCCTCCAGCTGCTCCGGCGCGGTGCTCTCCGCGCCGAGCCGGACGGTCTTGTTGGTGCCGTGGTAGTCGCTGGAGCCGGTCACCACCAGGTTCTGTTCCTCGGCCAGCGCGCGCAGCTCCTCGCGGTCGGCAGGCTCGTGGTCGGGGTGGTCGACCTCCACCCCGGTCAGCCCCTGGCCCACCAGCTCCCTGATCACCTCGGCGGTGACCACCGGGCCGCGCCGCCGGGCGAAGGGGTGCGCGAACACGGTCACCCCACCGGCCGCGGCGATCATCTGCACCGCGCGCTCCACCGGGGTGTCGGTGCGCGGCAGGTAGTAGGCGCCGCCGTCGCGCAGGTACCGGGCGAAGGCCTCGTCCACGGTGTTCACCAGCCCGGCCGCGACCAGCACCCTGGCCAGGTGCGGGCGGCCGACCGAGGCGTCGGGGGCGAGCCCGGCGAACATCGCGTCCGGGTCCACCGGCAGCCCGTCGGCGGCCATCCGCTCGGCGATCAGGCGCAGCCGGGCGCGGCGCTCGGCGCGCAGCCGGGTCTGCTCGGCCACCACCGCGGGCGCTTCCGGGTCGAACAGGTAGGCCAGCAGGTGCACGGTGAGCCTGCCGCCCCGGCCGTCCGGCGCGATGCAGGACAGTTCCGCGCCCCTGACCACCCGAAGGCCGGCCGGGCGGGCCTGCTCAGCCTCGGCCCAGCCGGCCGTCGTGTCGTGGTCGGTGATCGCCACCGCGTGCAGTCCGGCGGCCGATGCCGCGGCCATCAGCTCGGCCGGGGTGTCGGTCCCGTCGGAGGCGGTCGTGTGGGCGTGCAGGTCGATGAGCACACCCACGAGTGTGAACCATTCAGCCGATGATCTTCTTACCGGCCGTTTGCTTCTTCGCCTTCATCATGGTGAAGCGCTCGGCCTGGGCCTTCTTGTCACCGAACACCAGCTCGGAGATGGCGTCGTTGATCTGCTCCGGCTTCGGCAGGTACTCGATCTTGTTGAGCGCCTGGATCTGACCGGCCGACTCGACCACGATCGTGCCGTAGCCGAGCATGCGCCCGGTCATGGTCCGCTCGAAGGTCAGGTCGGTCACCTTGGTCACCGGCATCATGGCCACCTTGGTGGTGAACACGCCGCTGGTGATCATGAAGCGCTTGTCCGTGATGACCAGCCGCTCGACCCACCAGTCGATGACGATGTAGGCGAACCGGAGCAGGATGACCAGCGCCGCGTACCACAGGAGGTTCTGGATGATCCAGGCGTCCGGTGGCAGCAGGTAGGAGATCATCACTGCTCCGGCGAGCAGCGCCATCGCCTCGAAGATGTCCCAGAGCAGACTGGCCCAGTGCCGGCGCACGCGGATGACGCGTCGCTCGGTGTCGAGCAGGTACTCGTCGGAGTCACGAGGCGAGAACACGTGTGGCTACCTCCGGCCGCTAGTTGAACAGCGACCGGACGAAGGTGATGATCGACTCAGCCGCGCCACGAAGCGTGCCGAGGATGCCGGTGACGCCGTCGGCTGCCTGTGTTGGCTGCGTAACGAGCAAGAAGAGAACCAGAGCAACACCTGCGAAGATCAGGATCTTCTTCAAGTTCATGTAAACCAACCCCGTCCGCTAACGGCCTTGTTGGCGCCTGCGGAACCGTTGTACCGCACTCCGCCGCGCTATGGCAGATTTGTACCGCACTTGGGGCAGCGGATCACGTGGCCTTCCCAGGTGAACTACTCTCCGTGTTCATGCCGGAGACCCGGGACCAGCGCGTCCGCTGTGTCGGCGCAGTCGTCTTCGACCCGTTCGGACGCATTCTGTTGATACGCCGGGGCCGGCCCCCTTCGGCCGGTTCCTGGTCCATCCCCGGCGGCCGGGTGGACCCCGGCGAAGATGATCACAGGGCCGTGATCAGGGAGTTGTCCGAGGAGACCGGTCTGACCGGCACGATCGATCGCTGGATCGGTTCGGTAGACCGGCCCTCACCGGCGGGTATCTACGAGATCCACGACTACGCCGTCCGCGCCGATCCCGGCCTCATCCGGCCTGGTGACGACGCGTCCGCGGTGGCCTGGATGGACGGTGTGATCTTCGACGCACTGCACAGCGCAGGGTCCCTTTCGCCCGGTTTGGCGGAGGCGCTCGCCGAGTGGGGAGCGCTCCCCGCCGGAGCCGTGGCCGGGACCGTGCCGGCCTAGTTCGGACCGAGCCAGGTGAGTCCCCGGGTCAGCCGATCGGCGGTAGCCAGCCTGCGCACCCGGGGCTCGCCGCCGGTCCAGTTGATCACGCTCAGCACTCGGTCCGCCTCGGCCAGGTGAGCCGCCCCGTCGCGCGGTTCGCCGGGAAACGCCTGGTAACCCTCTTGGCTGACCCACCACAGTGGACGGTGACTCGCGAGCGTGCGCAAGGCGTCCAGCCAGGCCGCCGCGAACTCGGCCGGACGCCCGTCCAGCAGCCCGCAGCTGGTCACCACCAGCGGGTGCTCGGCCGGAATCCGGGCCGCCGCCTCCGCCAGTCCGGTGACCGGGTCGGCCCGCAGCAGCGGCGGCTTGGCCGAGATCACCTCGTCCGCGGCCAGCCGCAGCAGCCGCAGCCTGCGCGGCTGGTCCGGCCAGACACAGGCCTCCAGCCAGGTCAGCTCGTCCTCGTCGGCCACGTCCACCGGATCGGCGTCCAGGCCGATCCTGGCCGCGATGGCGGGCAGCTTGGCCTGCTTGCCGAAGCCGTCGGCCGGCTTGGCCGACTGGTCGGTGACCTGGCAGTCCAGCACCAGCCGGGCGGTCTTCTTGCCCCGGCTGATGTCCGGGCCGCCGCCCGCCACCGCGTAGCGGAAGCCGTAGCGGTCCGGCACCAGCCGGAACCCGGCCCCCGCCCCGGCCTCGACCAGGCCGATCGGCGCCTTGCCCGCCTCCTTGGCCACCACCGCCAGGCCCGGGTAGAGCAGCGCGGCCGGGCGGACCAGCTCCTCCCGGACCGAGCGCTCGGCCAGGAACGGGCGGATCGCCTCGGCCCGCTCCAGCACGAAGGCGCGGAACAGCGGCCACAGCTCGCCGTCCGGGCCGTCCGCCCCGCCGAGGGAGGAGTAGTAGCGGGTCAGCGGGTGCCAGGGCTCGCGGAAGAGCACCCGCTGGGCCGCGGCCAGGAACAGCTCCGGCGAGGCGTCCCCGACCAGGGCGCTCACCTCGGCGTCCCCGGCCGCACCGGCGCTCAGGCACTCGTACAGCGGGGAGGCCGCGGCCTGGGCGGCGGCGAACTCGCGCAGCCTCTCGGCGGCAGGCGCGCTCACCGCGCTCAGGCCTTCGGCTCGGGGCGGCCGGGCTGCTCGCCGCCGCGGGCCTCGCCGTAGGAGCGCTTGGGCACCATCACCTTGCGCCGGAACACGCAGACCACGGTGCCGTCCTGCTTGTAGCCCTTGGTCTCCACGTAGACCACGCCGCGGTCGTCCTTGGACTTGGACTCGGTCTTGTCCAGCACCTCGGTCTCGCCGTAGATGGTGTCGCCGTGGAAGGTCGGCTTGACGTGCCGCAGCGACTCCACCTCCAGGTTGGCGATGGCCTTGCCGGAGACATCCGCCACCGACATGCCCAGCAGCAGCGAGTAGATGTAGTTGCCGACCACCACGTTCTTGCCGAAGTCGGTGGTCTCCCCCGCGTAGTGCGCGTCCATGTGCAGGGGGTGGTGGTTCATGGTGAGCAGGCAGAACAGGTGGTCGTCGTACTCGGTGACCGTCTTTCCCGGCCAGTGCTTGTACACCGCGCCGACCTCGAACTCCTCGAAGTACCGCCCGAACTGCACGCTGCCTCCCAAAGGTGGTGGCCGATCGACCATGACCGGGGAGGACAGTCTTGCCCGGGTACGGGTAGTCTCGACAACCGGTCTGTGAGCGAATCCACCGTTCCGGCCATGGCCCCGAGGAGGTGAGACGCGATGGGTACAGACAGCAACCCTCCCAGTACCGACCGCGTCCTCGCCGGTGGGCTCGCTACAACGAGGTAGGACCCATCGACCGGTCGGGACGCGCTATCGCGCCGGAGCCCCAGCCAGGTTCTGGCGGCACACCCGTGTTCGCGTCGCGTTCGACTGGAGCCTTCCATGTCCGTTCTGCCCACGCTCGGCCTGCGCGGCCGTGCTCCTCGTAACGGAAGTGCCATGCCGCAGCAGATCCCGGTGCCGCTGTCCGCCTACGTGGTGGACTGCGGCGTGTACGTCGACGGCAAGCGCCTGCCTGGGCGCTGGACCCACACCGGCGCGGTGGAGGAGGTCCGCAAGCGCGGCTCCGGCTTCGTCTGGATCGGCCTGCACGAGCCGGACGAGCAGCAGATCCAGAGCATCGCGGAGACCTTCGGGCTGCACGAGCTGGCGGTGGAGGACGCGGTGCACGCGCACCAGCGGCCCAAGCTGGAGCGCTACGACGACAGCCTGTTCATGGTGCTCAAGACGGTGCGCTACGTCGCGCACGAGTCGCCGACCACGGCGAACGAGATCGTGGAGACCGGCGAGGTGATGGTCTTCGTCGGCCGGCACTTCGTGATCACGGTCCGGCACGGCAAGCACCAGGCGCTGGCCGGGCTGCGCGCCGAGCTGGAGCAGGACGAGGAGAAGCTCGCCCTCGGTCCGGCCGCGGTGCTGCACGCCATCGCCGACCACGTGGTGGACACCTATCTGGACGTGACCAGCGCGGTCGAGGACGACATCGACACCCTGGAGGTGGAGGTCTTCGACCCGCGCAGCGCGGTGGACCCCGAGCAGATCTACCTGATGAAGCGCGAGGTCATGGAGCTGCGCCGGGCGGTGGGCCCGCTGGCCACCCCGCTGCGGCGGCTGGCCGAGGGCTACATCCCGCTGGTGCCGGACGAGGTGCGCACCTTCTTCCGGGACGTGGACGACCACCTCACCACCGTGCACGACCGGATCGTCACCTTCGACGAGATGCTGACCACGCTGATCGACGCGGTGCTGGCCAAGATCACGCTGCGGCAGAACAACGACATGCGCAAGATCAGCGCCTGGGTGGCCATCATCTCGGTGCCGACGATGATCGCCGGGATCTACGGCATGAACTTCGACATCATGCCGGAGCTGAAATGGACCTACGGCTATCCGGTCATCATGTCGGTGATCCTGGTGGCCTGCCTGGTCCTGTACCGCATCTTCCGCCGCAACCAGTGGCTGTGACGAGATGTTGCTGAAGGCAGTGCGCAGCCTGCGCACCTGGATCGTGCTCCTCGCCGCCGTGTGGATCACCGCGGTGATCATGATGATCAGCGCCCAGCCGGAGCGCGGCGCGGCGAGCGTGCAGGAGCTGGCCGAGCGGGTCACCGACGCGCTGCGCGCGGCCGACTCGGAGCGGCTGGCCGAGGTGGTCTCGCTGGCCGAGGGCGCCGAAGACGCCGCCCAGGCCACCGTCTCCGGCTTCGCCGAGGCCGGGGTGAGCGAGATCAGCACCAAGGCGGAGCTGTTGCGCGGGCGGATGCAGCTGACGATCAGCTACCTGCGGCCCGACGGCGGGCGGGGCACCCTGCACCTGCCGACCGTGCACGCGGACAACCGGTGGCAGGTCACGCCCGTCCCGCTGCCCTGAAGGCTGTGTGACAGGACACCGCGGTCATCCGACCTTCGGATGGTCTGTTGGTAGGTAGCGGCGCGCATCATCGGGTTTCCTCTCCCAGCCGCCAGGGGGTTCCCAGTGTCCCGACTTCGCCTTGTGCTGCCCGCGTTCGCCTTGCTCGCCTGGCTCGTGGTGGGCGCGATCGGGTGGCCTGACCTGGGGAAACTCTCCCAGGTGCAGCGCAACGACAACGCCTCCTTCCTGCCTGCCAGCGCCGAGGCGACCAGGGCCGCGGACGAGCAGAAGCGGTTCACCGAGGCCGATGTGCTGCCCGCGGTGCTGGTCTTCGAGCGCGGCTCTGGGCTGACACCGTCCGATCAGGACGCGATCGCGCGCGCGGTGCAGCGGGCGTCCACTGTGGACGGCCTCAAAGGACCGGCCTCGCCGGTGGTGCCCGCGCCGGACGGCAAGGCGGCGCAGGCGCTGGTGCCGGTGGACGGCAGCGACGGGTTCCGGGCCGGTGAGACGGTCAAGGTGCTGCGGGAAAAGGTCAGGGACGGCCTGCCCGAGGGGCTCAACGCGCACGTGACCGGACCGGCCGGGATCGTCGGGGACTTCGCGGCCACCTTCGGCGGCATCGACGGGCTGCTGCTCGGGGTCACCGCGGCGGTGGTGGCACTGATCCTGGTGCTGGTCTACCGGAGTCCGCTGCTGCCGGTGGTGGTGCTGGCCTCGGCCGGGCTGGCGCTGCTGGGCGCGGCGGCGGTGGTCTACCGGCTGGCCAGGGACGAGGTGCTCACGCTGAACGGGCAGAGCCAGGGCATCCTGTTCATCCTGGTCTTCGGCGCCTCCACCGACTACGCGCTGCTGCTGGTGGCGCGGTACCGGGAGGAACTCCGGCAGGCCGGTCCCCGGCTGGCCATGCGGCGCGCCTGGCGGGCCTCGCTGGAGCCGATCTGCGCCTCGGCCGGGACCGTGGTGCTGGGCATGCTGTGCCTGCTGTTCAGCGACCTCAACTCGAACAAGGGGCTCGGGCCGGTGGCCGCGATCGGCATCGGGACCTCGCTGCTGGCCTCGCTGACCTTCCTGCCCGCCGCGCTGATGTTGCTGGGGCGCGGTGCTTTCTGGCCGCGCAAGCCGGCGGCGGCCAAGGACGGGATCTGGGGCAGGGTGGCCGGGCTGGTGGGCAGCAGGCCGCGCTGGACCTGGGTGCTGACCACCGCGGTGCTGCTGTTCGGGGTGGCGTTCGTGCCGCAGCTCAAGGCGGACGGGGTGGCCCAGACCGACGTGTTCCTGTCCACGGTGGACTCGGTGTCCGGGCAGCAGGCGCTGGGGCGGCACTTCCCCGGCGGCAGCGGCTCGCCCGCCGTGATCGTGACCGCGGAGCAGACCGCGGAGCGGGTCGTGGCGGTGGCGCGGGATGTGCCGGGGGTGGCGGAGGTGGCGGAGGTGGCCGCGCTGCCGAAGGTCGTGGACGGGCGGGTGGAGATCAACGCCACCCTGCGGGACGCGGCGGACAGCGAGGCGGCGATCGAGGCGGTGCGGGCCTTGCGCACCGCGGTGCACGGGGTGCCGGGGGCGGCGGCGGTGGTGGGCGGGCCGACCGCGGCCCAGCTGGACGTGCAGGACACCGCGTTGCGGGACCGGGCGCTGATCATTCCGTTGGTGGTGCTGGTGATCCTGGTGGTGCTGGCGCTGTTGCTGCGCTCGCTGCTGGCCCCGCTGCTGCTGATGCTCACCGTGGTGCTGTCCTTCGCGGCCACCCTTGGCGTCTCCGCGCTGGTGTTCAACCACGTCTTCGACTTCCCCGGCGCGGATCCCGGGGTTCCGTTGTACGCCTTCGTGTTCTTGGTGGCGCTGGGCATCGACTACAACATCTTCCTGATGACCAGGGTGCGCGAGGAGGCGGCCCGGCGCGGCACCGAGGCGGGGACCCTGGTCGGGCTGTCGGTGACCGGCGGGGTGATCACCTCGGCCGGAGTGGTGCTGGCCGCGACCTTCGCCGCGCTGGCGGTGCTGCCGATCCTGTTCCTGGCCCAGATCGCGTTCCTGGTGGCCTTCGGCGTGCTGCTGGACACGCTGGTGGTGCGCTCACTGCTGGTGCCCGCGCTCGCGGTGGACCTGGGGCGGGCGATCTGGTGGCCCAGCAAGCTTTCCCGGGCGCAGAAGGTGTCGGTGCTCAGTGACGTCGCAGCAGTACGGCGAGCGGCGCGCTCACGGTGACGGCGGCCGCGGCCACCAGCACGGCCGTGTGCAGGCCGCCGGTGAAGCTGCGGCCGCCGTCCAGGAGCGAACCGAGCACCGCGATGCCGACCAGCCCGCCGAGTTGACCGGCCACCTGCTGCACCGCCGAGGCCAGTCCGGCCTCCTCGGGTGCGGCGGAGGCCAGGATCGCCTCGGTGGCGGCGACCAGGGCCAGCCCGCCGCCGAGGCCGAGCGGCACGGTGGCCAGCGCGACCGCGGTGGCGCCGGAGGCCACGTCCAGCGTGGTCATGGTGAACAGCCCGGCCGCGACCAGCAGCAGACCGGCGACCGCGGGCGGGACCGGGCCGTGGCGGCGGGTCAGCGCGCCGCCGAGCGGGGCGCTGAGCACCACCACGCCGGTCACCGGGACCAGCCACAGCCCGGCGGTCACCGGGTCGAGGGCCTTGAGGTTCTGCAGGTACAGGGTGAGCAGGAACAGCACGCCGAACAGCGCGCCGAAGGTGACCGCGACCAGCGCCACCCCGGCCCGGAACTGCCTGGGGCGCACCAGGTCCAGCACCTGGCGGGCGTGCAGTGCCTTGTCCGTGCGGGACTCCTGGACGAAGAGCAGGGTGAGCGCGATGGCGAGCAGGCCGACCGGCAGGTTGACGTAGAAGATCGCCGACCAGCCGCCGGCGGCCACCAGCAGGCCGCCGAGCAGCGGTCCGGCGGCCAGGCCGAGCGCGGCCACCGCGCTCCACACGCCGATCGCCGGAGCCAGCGTGCGGGGCGGGAAACTGGCCCGCAGCAGGGCCAGCGCGGCCGGTTGCAGCATGGCGCTGAACACCCCTTGCAGCGCGCGCAGGGCGATCACCAGCCAGACCTGGCCGGCCAGCGCGATGGCCAGCGAGGTCAGGGTGAAACCGGCCACCCCGCACAGGAACACCGCCCGCCGCCCGTACCGGTCGGCCAGCGCGCCGGCCGGCAGCAGGGCGAGCGCGGTGGCCAGCAGGTAGGCGTTGGCCACCCACTGCAAGCCGGTCAGGGAGGCGCCGAGGTCGGCGGCCAGGTCGGGGCCGGCGATGGTGAGCGCGGTGCCGTCCACGCCGGTCATCACCGAGCCGACCGCGACCGCGGTGAGCACGAGCCAGGGCGAACGGGTCAGTTCCTCGGTTTTCACGAATTCCCACTAACGTCGAATTGAGGTTCTCGTATGCACAGTGAACGCTGGCGCGACGACCGCGTGGTTGACATCCAGGTGAAATCTTCCGCGTTACGCCGGGAGGCCGAACTCACACTTCTGGTTCCCAGGCAGTGGCGCGAAAGCAAACAGGGCTGGCCGACGCTGTACCTGTTGCACGGCGCGGGCGATGACCATACCTGCTGGCTCCGCTGGACAGATATCCTTCACTTGGCCGACGAGGCCGGGATTCTGGTCGTGATGCCGCCGGGCGGCCGGGTCGGCCTGTACAGCGACTGGCTGGCGCCGGATCACGTGGGAACGATCCCACACTGGGATGAATTCGTTTTCAGCGAAGTTCCCGAGCTGCTGGAAAAGCATTACCGGGCCAGCCAGGTCCGGGCCGGGGCCGGGGTCTCGATGGGCGGCTATGGCGTGCTGCGCGGCGCGCAGCGGCATCCCGGCTTCTTCCGCGCGGTCGCCTCCTTCAGCGGTCTGCTGCACACCACCCGCCGCGGCATGCCGGCCTTCGCCCGCGCCATGCTCCGCCGCGAAGGAGAAAAAGCCAGCTCACTGTGGGCGTCCCGGGCGCACTGGCTGGCCGAGGACCCGTACCGCAACGCCGAGGCGCTGCGCGGCACCCCGCTGCACCTGTCCACCGGCGACGGGCGGCGCGGCCCGCTGGACCGGCGGTTCTCCGGCGGCTCGGTGCTGGAGTGGATCATCGGGCCCGGCACCCTCGACCTGGCCGCGCGACTGGGGCAGCTGGGCATTCCGGTGAGCCTGCACGCCTACCCGGGAACGCACACCTGGCCCTATTGGCGGCGCGAACTGAACACTACCTTTCCTTTTCTGCTCTCCGTACTACGAAAGTAGGGTCTGGCACGTGCCTGGGTTCACATACCCAGGGAGGTTGCATTCCTAACGATCCGTTCGACAATGGATTCACACGGCCATTCGACGAAGCACGGCCGCTCCCCCCAGCTCCCTTCCCCGAAAAGGGTGACTCCCCGATGAACCACATCGAATTCGCCGTGCCGGAACAGCACGACTTCACCGGGTCGATGCCGCTCACCGGTTTTCTGCACCGCAACGCCGGCAGCGACCGCCCGGCATTCACCTTCGTCGACTACAACGAGGACCGGGCCGGGATCGCGCACACGCTGACCTGGCGCGAGCTGGACCTGCGGGCCCGCGCGCTGGCCGCGCAGCTGCGCCAGACCACCGCGCCGGGAGCCAGGGTGGCCATCCTGACCCCGCACGACCTCAACTACGTCGTCGCGTTCCTGGGCTGCCTGTACGCGGGCGTGATCGGCGTGCCGCTGTTCGCGCCCGAGGTGAGCCTGCACGGGTCCCGGCTGGTCGGCGCGCTGGCCGACTGCGATCCCGAGGTGTGGCTGGCGACGGAGAACGCGCTGCCGCAGGTGCGCAAGCTGCTCGACGGCGAGCTGGCGCCCAGCCCCAAGCAGGTGCTCGCGGTGGACAAGGTGGATCCGCTGGCGGCGGCCGGTTTCCGGCCCGCGCTGGTGTCCATGGACGACCCGGCCTACCTGCAGTACACCTCCGGCTCCACCAGGGCGCCCAGCGGCGCGGTGATCACGCATCGGAACCTGGTGGTGAACTCCGCGCAGATCGCCGCCGCCTACGGCATGGACGCCGGCTACACCTGCTCCGGCTGGATCCCGTTCTTCCACGACATGGGCCTGATGTCGATGCTCGCGGTGCCGGTGCTGCTGGGCGCGCACTCGGTGTTCTGCACCCCGTTCGCCTTCCTGCAGCGGCCGGAGCGCTGGCTGCGCCAGCTGGCCGAGCACCCGAACACGCTGACCGCGGCGCCGAACTTCGCCTACGACTACACCGTCGCGCGCACCAGTGACGAGTTCAAGTCCACTGTGGACCTGTCCAGGGTCAAGATCATGATCAACGGCAGCGAGCCGGTGCGGGCCAAGACGATCGAGCGGTTCAACGCCGCCTTCGGCCCGGCCGGGCTGGCCCCCGAGGCGCACCGCCCGTCCTACGGCCTGGCCGAGGCGACCGTGTACGTCACCGCCACCGGAGCGGCCGGACCGACCGTGCTCAAGGTGGACCGGGCCGAGCTCAGCGCGGGCAGGCTCACACCGTCCACTTCGGACACCGCACTGGAGCTGGTCGGCGCGGGCACCGGCATCGCGTTGCGGGTGCTGGTGGTCGACCCGGCCACCGGCGCGGCGCTGCCCGAGGGCGCGGTGGGCGAGGTGTGGGTGCACGGGCCGAACGTGGCCGACGGCTACTGGCAGAAGCCCGAGGAGTCCGCGCAGGACTTCGACGGCCACCTCACCAGCGGCCCGGACTCGGCCCCGGAACGCGGCTGGCTGCGCACCGGCGACCTGGGCGCGCTGCACCAGGGCGAGCTGTTCATCACCGGCCGGGCCAAGGACCTGATCATCATCGACGGCAAGAACCACTACCCGCAGGACATCGAGGGCACCGTGCACGAGGCGCACCCCGCGGTCCGCCGGGACTACGTGGCCGCCTTCGCGCTCACCGAGGGCGCGGACGAGCGGGTGGTGGTGATCGCCGAGTACTCCCGGCACGTGCCGGAGCCGGAGCGGGACCCGGCCGCGGTCGCCCTCGCGGTGCGCCAGGCCGTCTCGGCCCACCACGACCTGCGGCTGGCCGACTTCCGGCTGGTGCCGCCCGGCAAGGTGCGGCGCACCTCCAGCGGCAAGATCGCCCGCGGCGCGACCAGGGACCAGTACCTCAGCGGGGCATACGGAGAGCTGCTATGACCACCAGGCGACAACTCCAGGACTGGCTGCTGCGCCGGGTGGCCGAGACCGTCGGCCGCCCGCCGGAGGAGATCGACGTCCACCAGCCGCTGGACAGCTACGGGCTGTCCTCGCGGGACGCGGTGGCGCTGTCCGGTCAGCTGGAGGACCACCTCGACCGCAGTCTTCCGGCGACGCTGGTCTGGGAGCACCCGACGATCGCCGGAATCAGCGCGGCCCTGCTCGATGGGGCCGCGCCACGGGCCGCTGACGCCGTCCCGCCCGCGGCGTCAGCGGCCCCGCACACCACCGAGCCGATCGCGGTGGTCGGTCTCGGCTGCCGCCTGCCCGGCGGGGTCGACGGCCCGGAAGCCTTCTGGGACCTGCTTTCCAGCGGCCGCGAGGTCATCTCCGAGGTGCCGGAGCAGCGCTGGGCCGGGCACGCCGGTTCGCCGGAGGCGGCCGAGGTGCTGGCCCGCACCACCCGCTGGGGCGGCTACCTGGACGACATCACCGGCTTCGACGCCGACTTCTTCGGCATCAGCCCACGCGAGGCGGCCGGCATGGACCCGCAGCAACGACTGCTGCTCGAGGTCAGCTGGGAGGCCCTGGAACACGCCGGGATCGCGCCAGCCGGACTGCGCGGCAGCCGGACCGGGGTGTTCGTCGGGATCAGCGGCAACGAGTACGGGCAGCTGGCGATCAGCGAGGCCGAGCGGATCGACGCCTGGAGCGGCACCGGCGCGGCGCTGAGCATCGCGGCCAACCGGCTCTCCTACGTGCTGGACCTGCGCGGGCCCAGTGTCGCGGTGGACAGCGCCTGCTCCTCCTCGCTGGTCGCGGTGCACCTGGCCGTGCAGAGCCTGCGCGCGGGTGAGAGCGAGGTGGCGCTGGCCGGGGGCGTGAACCTGTTGCTGGGCCCCGGCGTCACGGTCAACTTCGACCAGATGGGCGTCACCTCGCCGGATGGCCGGTGCCGGGCCTTCGACGCCGCGGCCAACGGCATGGTCCGGGCCGAGGGCGCGGGTGTGGTGGTGCTCAAGCGCCTCTCCGACGCCCGGCGGGACGGGGACCGGGTGCTCGCGGTGCTGCGCGGCTCGGCGGTCAACTCCGACGGCCGGTCCAACGGCATCACCGCGCCCAACCCAGAAGCCCAGGAAGCCTTGCTGCGCACGGCCTACGCCAACGCCGGCATCGCACCGTCCGAAGTGGACTACGTGGAGGCGCACGGCACCGGCACGCTGCTCGGCGACCCGATCGAGGCCGGTTCGCTGGGCGCGGTGCTCGGCGCGGACCGCGATCCCGGCGCGCCGCTGCTGATCGGGTCGGTGAAGACCAACGTGGGCCACCTGGAGGCCGCGGCGGGCATCACCGGACTGATCAAGGTGGTGCTGTCACTGGCCCACGACGCCATCCCGGCCAGCCTGCACTTCACCGAGCCCAACCCGCACATCCCGTTCGACCGGCTCGGACTGGCGGTGGCCGCCGAGTCCCGGCCGTGGCCGCGTCAGGACCGCCCGGCCCGCGCCGGAGTCTCCGGTTTCGGGTTCGGCGGCACCAACGCGCACGTGATCGTCGAGGGGGTAGCCGCGACTGCCTCTGTTTCGACGGTGGAGGGGCCGGACGGCTACCTGTTGTCCGGCCCCTCTCCAGAACGCATCCGGGACAGCGCGGGACGGCTGGCCGAGTGGCTGGCCACCGCGCAGACCGACCTCGGCGCGGTCCGCGACGCGCTGCACCGGCGGTTCGCCGGGCCGAGCCGCGCCTTGGTGACAGCCGAGAACAAGGCCGAACTGCTGGCAGGCTTGCGCACGCTGGCGGCAGGCCGGGTCGCGCCGAACATCGCGGTGAGCAGGGGCGACCGGCTCGGTTCCGGTGTGGTGTGGGTGTTCTCCGGGCACGGCTCGCAGTGGGCCGGCATGGGCGCGGAGCTGCTGGCCACCGAACCGGTCTTCGCCGACGCACTGTCCGAAGTGGACGAACTGGTGCGCGCGGCGGCCGGGTTCTCGCCGCTGGAGCTGTTGGCGGCCAAGGCCGAGCTGAACGGTTTCGCCGTGGTGCAGCCGACGCTGTTCGCGGTGCAGGTGGCGCTGGCCGAGCTATGGCGCGCCGCCGGGGTGCGGCCGGACGCGGTGATCGGGCACTCGGTGGGCGAGGTGGCCGCGGCCGTGGTGAGCGGTGCGCTGTCGCTGGCCGACGGGGTGCGGGTGGTCACCGCGCGGTCCCGGCTGGCCGCGGAGCTGGCCGAGCCGGGGGTGATGGCCGCGCTGGAGCTGCGCGCGGACGAGCTGCCCGAGCTGGCCGCCGGACTGTCCGATGTGGACATCGCGGTGCGGAACGCGCCCGGCCAGACCGTGGTCGCCGGACCGGCCGGCGCGGTGACCGAGCTGGTGGCGCGGGTGGAGGCGAGCGGGCGGATGGCCCGGCTGGTCAAGGTGGACGTGGCCAGCCACTCCGCCATGGTCGAGCCGGTGCTGCCCGCGCTGGCCGCCGAGCTACGCGGCCTGCGCGGCCGCAAGCCGGAGATCCCCTTCTACAGCACGGTTTCGGACCGGCCTACCTTCGACTCCGGCTACTGGGTGGCCAACCTGCGGCAGCCGGTGCGCTTCGCCGAGGCGGTCTCCCGCGCGCTGGCCGACGGGTTCGGCGTGTTCCTGGAGATCGCCCCGCATCCGGTGCTGGCCCAGGCGATCACCGAGACCGCGCGGGCCGAGGAGGCCGATCCGGTGGTGCTGGCCAGCCTGCGCCGCCAGGAGCCGGAACGCAGGCAGCTGCGGCACGAGCTGGGCCGGCTGCGCCTGGCCGGGCATCCGCTGCCCAAGGCCGGGGCCGGGTTCGCCGAACTGCCCACCACACCCTGGCGGCACCAGCCGTACTGGGTCGCGCCGAGCCGCCGCCGCGGTGGTGCCACCGCCGGGCATCCGTTGCTGGGCACGCACCTGGAGCTGCCGGAGGACGGTCGGCACCTGTGGTCGGCCGAGGTCGGGCTGGAGGCACTGCCCTGGTTGACCGACCACCGGGTGGACGACGTGCCGGTGCTGCCGGGCGTGGCCTACGCCGAGATCGCGCTGTCCGCGGCGAGCGCGGCCTTCGGGCTGCCGGTCGGGCAGGTGCAGGCCAGCGACGTGGCACTGCACCGGCCGCTGGCGCTGGGCGCGCGCACCGGGCTGACCACGGTGCTGATCCCCGGCGGCGGGCTGCGCGGGCTGGTCAACATCTACAGCAGGGCCGAGGACGACAGCTGGACGCTGCACGCCACCGCCAAGGTGGCCGCGGCCGAACCTGCGGAAGCTCGACTGGAGCCCTTCGACGGCTCGGATGTGTTGTCCGGCCCGGGAATCGAGCGAGCCGAGCTGTACCGGCGGCTGCGCGCCCTCGGCCAGCAGCACGGCCCGGCCTTCGCCGGCGTGACCGAGGTGCACGCCACCGGCGACGGCACGGCCGCGGCCAGCGTGGTGCTGCCCGAGCAGGCCCCGCCGAACTCGCGGTTCGCCGCGCACCCCGCGGTGCTGGACTCCTGCTTGCAGGTGCTCGGCGCGGCGCTGCCGCCGGTGGCCGACAACGAGCTGCACCTGCCGATGGAGTTCGGCGCGGTGCGGGTCTACGGCGAGGTGAGCCAGGGCGGCCTGTGCCAGGTCCGGGTCTCCGGCGAGGGTGGCGGCATCCTGGCCGACGTGCAGCTCAGCGATCCGGACGGCAGGCTGGTGCTGGAGATCAACGGCGTGTTCGTGCGCAAGGTGCGCCGGGCCGAGCTGACCGTGCCGCTGGGCGAGCTGCTGCTGGAAACGGTGTGGCAGCGCGCCGATCTGCCGCCCGCCCCGGTGGGTGAGACCAGCGGGACCTGGCTGGTGATCGGCGAGGACGACAAGCTGGTCTGCGACCTGGCCGACGGCCTCGCCGCCTCGGGCAGGCACCCGATCCTGCTGTCCACTGTGGACATCACGACCGAGCTGCTGGCCGAGGTGCTGGACCAGGCGGCCCCGGCCGGAATCGTGCTGGTGCAACCGGATCCGGACGGTCCGGAAGGCCTGGACGCGGCGCTGCGGCTGACCGTGGCCGCCTCCGCCGTGGTCGGCGCGGTTGCCGAACGTGGCCTGACCCCACGGTTGTGGCTGGTCGGCGGGGGCGGGGCCGATGTGGTGGGCGCGGAGCTGGTGCGCCCGGCCGCGGCCGCGCTGCGCGGACTGGCCAGGGTGCTGGCCTTCGAGCAGCCCGCGCTACGGGCCAGCTGGGTGGACGTGGACGCCACCGCGGCGGTGGCCGAACTGCTGGCCGAGCTGCTCGGCGGCGGCGCCGAGGACGAGGTGGCCTGGCGCGGCGGGGTCCGGTACGCGGCCCGGCTGCGGCGGGCGACCCTGCCCGAACCGGCCGAGGCGCCGGTGGTGCGCTCCGGCGGCGCGTACGTGGTCACCGGCGGACTCGGCGGGCTCGGCCTGGTGCTGGCCAGCTGGCTGGTGGAGCGGGGCGCGGGCAAGGTGGTGCTCAACGGCCGGTCCAACCCCGGCACCACCGCACGGCAGCTGATCACTGAGCTGCGCGCGGCCGGCGCGGTGGTCGAGGTGGTCACCGGGGACATCGCCGAACCCGGGGTGGCCGAACGGCTGGTCGAGGTCGCCCAGGACGGGTCCAGCCTGCGCGGCGTGGTGCACGCGGCCGCGGTGCTGGATGACCGGGTGCTGGGCCGCCTGGACGCGGAGAACGTGCGCCGGGTGTGGCGGCCCAAGGCCTACGGCGCCTGGCGGTTGCACGAGGCCACCAGCGGGCTGCCGCTGGACTGGTGGCTCGGCTTCTCCTCCGCGGCCGCGCTGCTCGGCTCGCCCGGCCAGGCCGCCTATGCCGCGGCGAATGCCTACCTGGACGCGGTCACCGCCCGCCGCCGCGGCGAGGGCCAGGTGGCGGCCACCATCAACTGGGGCACCTGGGCCGAGGTCGGCCTGGCCGCACAGCGCGAGGTCGGCGCGGTTGCCGCGATCACCCCGGACCAGGGTGTGGCCGCGCTGGAGGCGGTGCTGGCCTCCGGCCGCCCGGCCACCGGCGTGCTGCGCCTGGACGTGCGGGCGCTGGCCGAGCTGTTCCCGGAGGCGGCCAGGACGCCGTTCTTCGCCGAGCTGGTCCCGGCCGCGCCGGTCGCCGAGGTCGAGTGGCCCGGGGTCGACGCACTGTCCACAGTGGACCCAGCGGAGGCCCGCCGGATCGCGGCCGGGCAGCTGCGGGCCAGGGTGGCCGGGCTGATGGGCTTCGCCGCCGAGTCGCTGCCCGCGGAGTCGCCGCTGACCGGGCTCGGCCTGGACTCGCTGCTGGCGGTGCGGGTGAAGAACGCGGTGCAGCACGACTTCGGGCTCACCCTGCCCACCGCGCTGCTGCTGCGCGGCGCGAGCCTGGCCGAGCTGGAGACCTGGCTGTTCGGCGAGCTTTCGCTGGGTGCCAGGGAGTCCGGCCCCGCGCAGCCGGTCAGGGTGCCGCCGAGGGACGCGGCCGAACGGCTGGTCAGCGCGGTGTGGCAGGAGGTGCTGCGGCGGCCGGTCGGGGTCACCGAGACCTTCGAGTCGGCCGGTGGCACCCCGGTGCAGGCCGAGCGGATCGCCGGGCTGCTGGCCGAGCGCAGTGGCCGGGTGCTGCGGGTGGACGAGCTGTTCGCGGTGCCCACGGTGGAGGGCATGGCCCGCTGGGTGCGGGAGCGCGAGGTGGGCAGCGGTCAGTCGCCGCTGCGGGTGCTGCGCAGGGACGGCGGCCAGCCGCCGCTGTTCTTCTTCCACCCGGCCGGTGGCGACACCGCGGTCTACCGGCAGCTGGTCGACCTGCTCGACGCCGACCAGCCCGCCTACGGCCTGGACCGGGTGGACCACGTGCGCGAGCTGCCGGAGAAGGCGGGCTGCTACCTGGACCACGTGCGTGCGGTGCAGCCCAGCGGCCCCTACCGGCTGGCCGGATGGTCCCTCGGCGGGTTCCTGGCCTACGAGGTGGCCCAGCAGCTCACCGCGGCGGGCGCGGAGGTGGAGCTGGTAGCGATGATCGACTCGCTGAACCCGCTGCCACTGCCGGCGGGCCTGGACGAGGTGCGGCTGGCCGAACTGCGCTTCCGCCGCTTCGCCGACTTCCTGGAAGCCAGCTACGGCAGGCGGATCGAGCTGCCGTATGACGTGCTGGCCCGGCTGGACGACGAGGAGCAGATCGACCTGCTGATCGAGCAGATGACCGCGCACCAGCTGGTCAACGTGGAGGTGAGCACCGCGATCCTGCACCACCAGCGCACCTCGTTCCTGGACACCAGGGTCCTGGAGCGCTACCAGCCAGAACTGTACGACGGCCGGGTGGTGCTCTACAGCGCCGCCGACAAGACCCCCGGCGGCCTGAAGGACCCGCGCTTCGACCGGGACGACGCCCCGCTGGGCTGGGACGAGTTCGCCCCGGCGCTGGAGGTGGTCCGGGTGCCCGGCCACCACCTCTCGGTGCTGGACCCGCCCAACGTCGAGGTGATCGGCGCGCACCTGAAGCAGCTGCTGCGTTCGCTGAGCTCAGCGCCGAACCGGCAGTGAGACCCCCGGCCCCGGCGAGCTCCGCCGGGGCCGGGGCGGGTCAGACCTCCGGGTCGGACTCCACGACCCGCCAGCTGACCGAGCTGATGCCCGGTTCCAGGCTCAGGCGGCTGACCGCGGACTCTAGTTCGGTGCCCTGCTTGCCCTTGCCGGACAGGCGGGCGGTGACCTCCACCTTGCCGGAGGCGCCCAGGTCCTCGCTTTCCAGGCCCTGCAACACAAATCCGGCTGTGGTCACCGACTGCACGACCAGCGCGCGGATGTGCGCCTCCTCGGCGTCCCGGCAGACCGCCTTGAAGTCGTACAGGTAGCGCCGGTCGGTCTCGGACTGGGTGCGGTCGACCTTGCGGGCCAGCGAGCGCAGCACCACGTTGGCCAGCACGATCGCCGCCGCCCCCGCCGCGGCGTGCGGGAACAGGCCAGCGCCGGCCAGGCAGCCGACGCCCGCCGCGCCCCAGATGGTGGCCGCGGTGTTGATCCCGCGCAGGCTCACCCCGTCCCGGATGATCACACCCGCGCCCAGGAAACCGATGCCGGAGACCACCTGGGCGGCGATCCTGGTCGGGCTGCCCTCGCCCGGGGTGAGCACGCTGAGCAGCACGAACAGCGCCGCCCCGGTGGCCACCAGCGCGTTGGTCCGCAGCCCGGCCATCCTGGCCCGCCACTGCCGCTCCAGCCCGATCACCGAGCCCAGCACCAGCGCCGAGCCCAGCCGGGCGGCGACCTCCCACCACAGCAACGTCATGACCGCTCTCCGTCCGCCAGCACCAGCTCCTGCGCCACCGCGTCGAAGTCGAACAGCTCGCCGTAGCGGCCCCAGTCCACGGCCACGGCGAGTTGCCGCATCGCCTCCTGTTGGGTGAACCCGCGGCGCAGCAGGTCCAGGAAGAAGGTCTGCCGCAGCCGTCCGGTGCGGCTGGTGCGCAGCGCGTGCGTGATCATCCCGATCAGCGGCGCGTGCGCCTCGGCCAGCTTGGCGAACTGCCGCTTGCTGGCCGGGATGTCCGCCTCGGCCCACACCTGCCCGTCCAGGGTCAGGTGCGCGCCGGCCCCGGCCACCTCGACCAGGCCGAGCATCCCGGCCGCGTCCACCAGCGGCATCAGGTCGTCGACCTCGAAGGACAGCTGCGCGGCCAGCTCGGGCAGCTCGGCCCGGCCACCACTGCCCGCGACCAGCTCGACCAGACCCGCCAGACCCCCGACGCTGGCTTCGGGCAGCGGGCGCATCAGCGGGGTGCGCGGGTCCGGGACCGAACGACCGGCGGCCGAGCCGGTGAGCGCGGTGTAGATCTGGTCGACCACGGCCAGGAACCCGGCGCCACGCCGGTCCCTCGGCCTGGTCAGCGGCACCGTGATCTCCGCCGTGATCCGGCCGGGGTTCGCGCCCAGCACCAGCACCCGGTCGGCCAGCAGCACGGCCTCCTCGATGTTGTGCGTGACCACGCAGATCGCCCTGGTCGGGAACCGCGCGCTGCCCCACAACGCCATCAGCTCACTGCGCAGGTTCTCCGCGGTGAGCACGTCCAGCGCGGAGAACGGCTCGTCCATCAGCAGCGCGTCCGGCTCCAGCACCAGCGCGCGGGCGAAGCCGACCCGCTGCCGCATGCCGCCGGAGAGCTCCTTCGGGTACGCCCCGGCGAAGCCGTCCAGGCCGATCAGGTCGATCATCTCCTCGGCCCGCCGCCGCCGTTCCACTGATGCGACCCCGCGTGCCTGCAAACCGAGCTCCACGTTCTCCCGCACGGTCAGCCAGGGCAGCAGCGCGAAGCTCTGGAACACCATGGCGGTGCCGGGGTTTGGCCCGCGCAGCGCCTCGCCGCGGTAGCTGACCCGGCCGCTGCTGGGCTCGACCAGCCCGGCGATGGTGCGCAGCAGCGTCGACTTGCCGGAGCCGGACTTGCCGAGCAGCGCGACCACCTCGCCCGCGCGCAGTTCCAGGTTGATGTCGGCCAGCACGGGCAGGCCGCTGAAGTTCTTGGAGACGTGCTCCAGTGCCACGATGGTCATGTCAGCACTTCCGTTCTCAGAGGTGGTAGCGGCGCTGGGCGAGGGCCTGGAGGGGCCGCCAGCAGAGCCGGTTGAGGGCGACGACGTAGGCGCTCATGACCACCACGCCGATCAGGATGTGCGGCTGGTTCCCGCTTTCGGTGGCGGTCTTGATGTAGGCGCCGAGGCCGGTAGCGGTGAGCGTGTCGCCGCCGTAGGAGACGAACTCCGAGACGATCGAGGCGTTCCACGCGCCACCGGCCGCGGTCAGCGCGCCGGTCACCCAGGCGGGGAACACCGCGGGCAGGATCAGCCGCCGCCAGCGCAGCCAGCCACGCAGCCGCAGGTCCGCGGCGGCCTCGCGCAGGTCGGCCGGGATCGCGCTGGCCCCGGCGATCACGTTGAACAGCACGTACCACTGCGCGCCCAGGCTCATCAGCAGGATGCCGCCCCAGTCCAGGGTGACGCCGGTGCCGATGAGCAGCGCGGTGACGAACGGGAACAGGAAGTTGGTCGGGAAGCTGGCCAGCACCTGCACCACCGGCTGGGCCAGCCGGGACACCCTCGGGTGCAGCCCGATCCACACCCCGACCGGCACCCACACCAGCGAGGACACCGCCACGATCAGCAGCACCCGGCCGAAGGTGACCAGCCCCAGCCAGGCGGCCTCGCCGACATCGGCCCAGCTCGCGGTGCCCGCGAGGTAGCCGACCGCGGACACCGTGCCCCAGCCCAGCAGCGCCAGCACCGCGACCAGCAGCGCCGCGTCACCCAGCCCGCGACGGCCCGCCGAGGCCTGCCAGTGGTCCCTCGGCCTGCCGAAGACCCTGGCCGCCCGGTCCAGCCCCTCGCCGAGCGGACGCAGCAGCGCGGCCAGGCGGCGGGGCAGGCTGGAGCGGCGCAGCAGGTCCAGCACCAGGCTGCGCGGCGCGGTGGCCGCCTCGGCCTCCTCGATCCGGAACCGCTCGGCCCAGGCCGTCAGCGGCCGCCAGAACAGCAGGTTCACCGCCAGCACCAGCAGCACCATGGCGCCGATGGCCAGCAGCAGCCGGTCGTCCTGGGCGCGTTCGGTGGCCGCGGCCACGTAGCTGCCGATGCCGGGCAACGCGTAGCTCTGGTTGAGCACGCTGATCGCCTCGGCGGCCACCACGAAGAACCAGCCGCCGCCGAAGCTCATCATCCCGTTCCACAGCAGCGGGATCACCGTGCTCGGCGCGTCCAGCTTCCAGAACCGCTGCCAGCGGGTCAGCCGCAGCATGGTGGCCGCCTCACCGAGCTCCCTCGGCTGCGCGCGCAATGCCTGGTACCAGGCGAAGGTCATGTTCCACGCCTGCGAGGTGAAGATGGCGAATACCGACGCGCATTCCACCCCGAGCGTGGAACCCGGGAAAAGCGCGATGAATCCGGTGACCGTGACGGAGAGGAAACCCAGGATCGGCACCGACTGGAGAATGTCCAGTGCGGGCAGGATGATCTTTTCCGCGCGCCGGGACCGGGCCGCCAGCGTGCCCACCACCATGGTGAAGACCAACGAGAGCGCGAACGCGGCGAACATGCGCAGCAGCGTGCGGCCCGCGTAGTAGGGCAGCACCGAGGGATCGGTGCTGATCCGGTCCAGGGAATGGTCGGCGGGCAGCGGGGCGATGACGCCCGCGCCGAGGCGGATGGCCAGGTAGAGCAGCAGGCCGACGCCCAGCGCGACGGCGGCGTCGGTCAGCACGGCGCGACGGCGTGCGGGCACGCCAAGGACAGCGAACATGACGGGATCCGAACTGTGCGAATGCCGGAAAAGGGCAGCAGAAGTCACCGGCTACGCCAGCTCAGGGCGCACCGGGAAATAAGGAAAGAAAGAAGTCAGAAACGACTACTAGGAGGATCACCGAGAGTCATGGGCGATCACCTCCTAGCGCGCGTGCGAAATCGAGCAAACCTTCAGCAGGCTAGCAGCGATTCCGGATCAGCTCCAGCGTTGTTCGTCCCATGTGAACGGGATCCCATGTCCGGAGCCACTGCCCAGGTGCAGCGAAATTCCGGCCGGCCACAATCGGAGCAGCAGGTCGAAGCGGAACAAACCGCCCACCCGTTCCCTGGGCTCGTAGACCAGCAGCGCCAGCGGGCTCTCCTCGGTGGCGCGGGCGGCCGCGTCGGCCAGCACGGTGCGGCCCTGCGCGCGCTGCGCGGGCGAGACGTACTGCCAGACCACCGAGTGCCAGACCACGGTGAGCAGGCCCGGCCTCGGCTGGGCCAGCTGCCGCCGCAGCCACTCGGGCCCGGCCGCGCGCTCCACCTTCACCGGGTCGTCCACGGCCAGCCGCATGGCCCGCTGCAACCGGCGCCAGCGGTCCAGCTGGTCCGGCCAGACGAAGGAGGACAGCTGCCGCTGCCCGTCCAAAGTGGACACGTCCACCGGGTTGAGGTCGCAGCCGGCGCGTTCCACCAGCTCCAGCGGCAGCTCCAGGTCGACCGGCGGCAGGCCGGTCCACTCCGGGTCGAGCTGCAGGCGGCTGCCCTTGTCACCGAGCACCCTGCCGTCGGCCAGCCGGTAGCCGACCCGGTGCGGGCGCAGGTTGAGCCCACCGCTCGCGCCGATCTCCAGCAGCCGGACCGGATAAGGCTCGGCCCGGCCGACAGCGGCGGCGGCCCGGCTCGCGGCCACCAGCAGCCCGCCGTAGAGCGGGGCGGTGCGGCCGGGCTCGTTGGTCTGCACGACCGTGGAGCGCACCAGGGCGCGCAGCTCGTCGGCGTGCTCGGCGAGCACCGGCTCCGCGTCCGACCAGAGCTTGCCCAGGTCGGTGGCGCCGCCGACGCTCGGGTAGTGCTTGGCCAGGCTGGGGGCCTTGCCCTCCAGCACCAGCCGATGCAGTGAGCCTGCGAATCGCAGACCGGGCACACTTCCGCGCCGGTCCCGCTCGGATCCGGCCATCACCGACGCCGTGACGCCACCGGCGGCCAAGTCCTCGGCCGCGGCGGTCAACAGGGCGTGGTTGAGCGGACTCCGCTGGCGGCAACCACGGGCGGCATCCTGGAACAGCTCCACGAGCACAGAGGCGAGGCTAGTCCTTCAAGAACACTGATCGGCAGTCCCCCCAACGGTTTTCACCCGGCTGCGGAAAGCCGCGGGCAGGAAGCTCGACACCCGCGGCCCTCCGGTGCAGGCACCGCTACCGAATGTCGACCGCCACCGCGTTGTACGGCGTGGTCGGCGTGGGCGGAGTGGTGAAGCGGGCGTTCGGCAGGTACAGCCGGTGACCGAACTGGGCCACCGTGGCGGGCACGTCGAATCTCGGATCGGTGATGGACCGGGTCAGCTTGCCGCTGCTGCCGTCCTCGGCCAGCCGGAACTCGGTCACCACGTTGAGCCGGTTCTGCACCACGAACAGCGTGCGGCCCAGCCGGAGCAGCCCGTCGCCGTTGGTCAGCAGCGCGCCGCCCAGGTCCACCGTCTTGGCCACGCCGGTGCGCGGGTCGACCCGGAACAGCTTGCCGGTGTTGGACTGCACCACCAGCAGCGCCGCCCCATCCGGTGTGGTGACCAGGCCGTTGGCGTTGACCCCGGTGGCGCCCTGGACGAAGTCGCCGGTCAGCGGGATGGTGCTGAACTCACCGGCGGCGGGCAGCGAGCCGTTGCGGCCCAACGGCAGCCGGTAGAGCACCGGCTTGAACGAGTCAGTGAAGTAGGCGGCCGAGCGGGTGAGCACAACATCGTTGACGAAGCTGGTGCCCGGTTCGGCGAAGGCGTAACTGGCAAGGACCTTGCCGGTCCGGGTGTCCACCACCCGCGCGTCCCCGCCGCTGCCGCCGGAGACGAACAGCCGCCCGCGCCCGTCCACCTTCAGCCCGAGCGAGGGTGTGCCCGGCCCCTTGCTGAACACGCTGCCCTTGCCGGTGGCCAGGTCGACCTTGAAGATCGATCCGTCCACTCTGGACCCGAAGTAGGCCGAGGCGCCGCCGATGGCGATGCCCTCCGGCTGGAACCCGTTCGGCAGCGGGAACTCGGCGGGAAACGGCGCGGTCCCCGCCACCGCGGCCGGCGCCCCGGCCAGCGCGGCCACCAGCACCGCGGTCCCCGCCAGCAGTCTCCGAACGCGCATCGCTGTTCCTCCCAAAGCCGTGGCGAACCTGACCCAGCGACCTTGTCGAACCCAGCTGATGACTTGCTGAAGATGTTGGCAGCAGTCGGGTTCAGCGGTTCATGGTGCGCGGTCCGTTGCGCGGAACCACACCCCGCCGGATGGAGTCCTCGTGGGTGAGCCGCACCCACTCCTTCACGTGCGGACGGCTGAGCAGGAAGAGCACCGCACCGCACACCGCGAGCATGAGGAAGGTGCCCAGCGCGGGCAGCAGCCCGACCGAGATGCCGCGCATCAGCGAGCGGACCAGGCCGATCGAGCAGATCACCATCGGCAGGCCGGTGGCCAGCTGCGACTGCTGGAGGTTGGGGAAGTCCTTGTGCGCGAGGGAGAGCGCGCCGATCAGGTTGAGCAGGCCGGGCCCGGCCACGATGACCGAGATCGGGATCATCACGATCAGGCTGCCCTCGCCGCCGATGCTCATGGCCAGGATGACGATGCCGAAGGCCAGCATGCCGACGGCCAGCAGGTAGTTGAGCACGATCGCGACCGAGACCTCGCTCGACCGGTTCGCCTGGCCGGGGAGCACCTGCTTGCCGGGGCCGGGCTGGTAGCCGGGGTGCGGCGGCGGCTGGCCCGGCGGGTAGCCCTGGTGCTGGTAGCCGCCGGGCTGCTGGTAGCCGGGTTGTGGCTGGTAGGGAGCCTGCGGCTGCTGGTACCCCGGCGGCCCGTAGGGCTGCCGCGGTTGCGGCGGCTGACCCCACTGCGGTGGCTGCGTCATCGTCTCCCCCTGCCTCGACACTGCCCTGGCAAGCTACCGCACCCTGCCGCCGGACGGCCTACGCTCGCTCCATGGCACGGGTGCTCGTGGTCTCCGACGAGGTGGTGGCCCAGCTGTGGACCGAGCAGGTCCGGCAGCACCAGGTCGACCTCATCCTCGGCGCGGGCGACCTGCCGTTCGACTACCTGGAGTACCTGGTCAGCACGCTGGACCGGCCGTGCGTGTTCGTGCCCGGCAACCACGACCCGGACCTGTCCGGCTACAGCAACGTGCACGGCCTGTGGACCAGGGACGGCATGCCGGCGCGCTGGCCGGGACCGGCGGGGGCGGCCAACATCGACGGCGCGGTGGTGGACGTGGCCGGGCTGCGGATCGCCGGGCTGGGCGGCTCGATCCGGTACAACGCCGGGCCCAACCAGTGGACCGAGCGGCAGCAGGCGCGCCGGGCCAGGCGGCTGGCCAGGCAGGCGAACTGGCGGCGGCTGCGGGATGGGAAATCCGTGGACGTGCTGCTCACCCACTCGCCACCATTGGACTGCGGGGACCGGGAGGACCCGCCGCACCGCGGGTTCGCCTGCCTGCACGACACCGTGCACCGGCTGCGACCCCGGCTGCTGCTGCACGGCCACATTCACCCGCACGGAGAGATGACACCTGATCGTCGGCTGGGCGACACGCTGGTGCGCAATGTTGTGGGCTATCACCTGCTCGACATCGGATCCACCGAGGAGGTTCGGCGTGCGCGGTGACACCGGTTTCCCCCGGGCCGACGCGGAGAACGACTTTCTGCGCGCCCGGCGGCGGCAGGTGCTGGCCAGGCTGGCCGCCTGGCTGCGCAGGGAGCCCGACGACGTGAACATCATGCTGCCCTTCGACGAGGTGGTGGCCGCGCTGGGCCGGGAGAGCGAGCGGCGGCTCGGGCTCCAGGTCATCCGGCTGGACTCGATCGTCGGCAGCGTGGACCGGACCAGGGACTTCGACCGGCGGTTCCGGCCGACCTCGGCCAGGGTGCGGGAGCGCTGGCAGCGGCTGGCGCTGGCCCAGCGGCGCGGGGAGAGCGTGCCGCCGATCGAGGTCTACCGGATCGGCGACCTGCACTTCGTCAACGACGGGCACCACCGGGTCTCGGTGGCGCACGCGCTGGGCCTGCGCACCATCGAGGCCTACGTGACCGAGGTGCGCACCAAGCTCGACCCCTACGGCGTGCGGCACCGCGGCGACCTGATCGTCAAGGACTACCGGCGGATCTTCCTGGAGCGGGTGCCGCTGGTCGGGCAGGCCAGGGCCGCGGTGGTGATGAGCGACCCGTGGGACTACGCCGAGCTGGGCGAGTCGGTCGAGGCCTGGGGCTTCCGGCTGATGCAGGACGAGGGCGAGTTCCGGGACCGGGCCACCATCGCGCGGCGCTGGTTCGCCGAGGAGTTCACCCCCGTGGTAAGCATGCTGCGACAGGCCGACCTGGTCGGCGAGCGCACCGAGGCCGAGGCGTACCTGGTGGTCAGCGGCGAGCGCTACCGGCTGATCCGCACCCACCGGTGGAGCGATGAGGTGGTCAACGCGCTGCGGGACCGGATGCGGTCCTAATCGTCGCCCAGGCCACCCGCCTGCCGTCGCCGGTGGGCGTGTAACCCCAGGTGTGCGCCACCGCGGCCAGCTCCCGGCCGCGGTCGAAGCCGCCGCCCAGCTGGGGCAGGAACGGGTCGTCCACCCGGACCGCCACGGTGAGCAGCCCGTCGCACAGCTCGACCCGCAGCAGCAGGCCCTCGCTCCAGGAGGCGTCCCCGGCCAGCGCCTCGAAGATCAGCCGCTCGGCCACCGAGGTCGCGGCCGCCGCCGAGGCCGGCACGCCCCAGTTCCGGCACACCTCGCCGACCACCTCGGCCACCCACTGCGGGCTGACCCGGCACACCGGCACGCTGAAACGGGCCCGGTTGCGCGGCGGCGTGTCCAGCACCGAGGCCAGCGCGGCGGGCACGGTCGGGAACACCGGCACGAACTCCAGCACGGTGCTGCGGTCCATCACCGCGCGCAGCTCCGGCCCCGGCTCGGCCAGCAGCACCGGCACTCCCGGCCAGCGGGCCACCGAGAGCCGGACCACGGCGAAGACCGACAGCGGCGCCGGGGTCAGCGCGGACAGCCTGGACAGGTCGACCACCAGCGCGTGCGGCGCCGGGTCGACCGCGTGCAGCAGCACATCGCGCAGCTGCGGGTAGGAACTGGAGTCGAGCAGGCCCTCCACCCGCAGGACGGCGGCGTCGCCACCGGCTTCGACCCGCGTCATCAGGACGCTGTCTTCGACCGACATCATCTCCAGCCTCGCTCTTTCTGGCGGCCCGCGAGGACTCGGGAACAGGAGTAAGTGGCGGTGGCGTCGATGGTCGAGGGGGGAGTCAGACATCGACGCCACCCGCCTCCGGCACGGCCACGCAGGGGTCAGCAAACGCGTCGCGCCGGTACGGAGGGCTCCCGGGGGGAGTGGAACCCTCTGTAGTCATCGTCGGCTGCCCGCGCCCGCGAGAGGACGGGATAAATACCTATCTTTCGCCCGAACCGCCGTCCCGGTTGCGCCGTTGCGCCACCCAGGCCGCGATCCGGGCCCTGGAGCTGAAGCCCAGCTTCTGCAGGATCCGCTCCACGTGGCCCTCCGCGGTGCGCACCGCGATGACCAGCCGCTCGGCGATCTCCTTGTTGGACAGGCCCTCCGCGACCAGCTCGGCCACCTGCCGTTCCCGCTTGGTCAGCGCGTCCGGCGCACCGGCCTTGACCGGCCGGGACCTGGCCGGTGGGCGCAGTTCCAGGGCGAGGTCGATGGCGGCCTCGGTGGTCAGGTCCCGGCCGCGCTCGTGCGCCGCGGTGTAGGCGGCCTCGCCGAGCGCGGCCCTGGTGTCGGCCACGCAGCTGACGTGCGGCTGGAGGAAGTGGCGCGAGCCGAACAGCGGGTAGCCGACCGCGCTCCACTGCGCCTCGGTCGCGCCGAGCAGCACCGCGGCCCGCTCCGGCCTGCCCTCGGCCGCGGCGGTCCAGGCCAGCAGCTCCACCGCGAGCACGATGCCGAGCAGGTCGTGGAAGTCCCGCTTGACCCGCAGCGAGGCCTGCGCGCCTGCCCGCGCGGCGGCCAGGTCGCCGCGGCAGAAGTCGACGAGGCTGAGGCAGAAGGTGGCATACGCCGAAGCCCACCGCTCGCCTGCGGCGCTGCTCAGTCCGCAGGCGGTGTGGCACAGCTGCGCGGCCCGGTCGAACTCGCCGCGGAAGCTCAGCGCCACCGCCAGTTCCACGTAGCTCATCAGCACGTGCCCGTTGACCAGGCCGAGCCGGTTGTAGCGGGCGATCGCCGAGCCGAACAGCTCGACCGCGTTGTCCAGGTCGTCGCCGAGCAGGCTCAGGCAGCCCAGCCGGTGCACCGCGTAGGCCAGCACCACCTCGTCGCCGTCGCTCTCGGCCAGCGCTTTGACCTCGGTCAGGCAGTCCCGCGCGACGGCCAGCCTGCCCTGCAGGTTGGCCACGTAACCGTTGACCCACAGCGCCTTGCGCCGCGCGGGCCGGTCAGCGGGGTTGTGCTCCAGCGCCCTGCCGAGCCAGTAGCCGCCCTCGGCGAGGTAGCCGCAGCCCGTCCAGTAGCACCACAGCGCGCCGGCCAGCCGCAGGCCGCACTCGGCCCGCTCCGGCGCGGACAGGCAGAACTCCAGCGCGGCCCGCACGTTGGCGTGCTCGGACTCCAGCCAGCGGAAGGTCTCCAGCTGCCTCGGCCCGAACCACTCGTGCTCGGCGCGCTCGATCAGCCGCAGGTAGTGCGCGCAGTGCTTGTGCTGCACCACGATCCGGGCCGGCTCGCCCAGCTTCTCCAGGCCGAACTGGCGCAGGGTCTCCAGCAGCCGGTAGCGGGCGCCTGCCGGGTGGTCCTCGCGGCTGAGGATGGACTTGTCCACCAGCCCGGCGACCAGGTCGAAGACCTCCTCCACCAGCAGCCCGTCCCCGCTGCACACCGCACCGGCCGCGGCCAGGTCGAAGCTGCCGGCGAACACCGAGAGCCGGGCCCACAGCAGCTGTTCCCTCGGCGCGCACAGCTCGAAGCTCCAGTCCACCGCGGCGCGCAGGGTCTGGTGCCTGGGCAGCGCGGCCCTGCTGCCGCCGGTGAGCAGGCCGTAGCGGTCGTGCAGCCGTTCCTCGATCTCGCCGACGGTCAGCGCGCGCACCCGCACCGCGGCCAGCTCGATGGCCAGCGGCAGCCCGTCCAGCTGCTTGCACAGCCTGGCCACCGTGGGCAGGTTCTCCGCGGTCAGGGTGAAGTCCGGGGCCACCGCGGCGGCCCGTTCGGCGAACAGGGTCAGCGCGGTGTCCTGCCGTCGCGCCGCCTCCGGCTCCGGCACCACCAGCGGCGGCACCGGCCAGACCTGTTCGCCCGCCACGCCCAGCGGCTGCCTGCTGGTGGCCAGCACGCGCAGGCCGGGGGCGGTGCGCAGCAGCCGGGCGGCCAGGGCGGCGCAGGCGTCGAGCAGGTGTTCGCAGTTGTCCAGCACCAGCAACAGGCTCCGGGCGCGCAGCTGTTCGGCGAGCACCTCCAGGCGGTCCCGGCCGGTGTCGTCGTGCAGGCCGAGCGCGGTGGCCACCGCGTGCGGCACCAGTTCCGGGCCGGTCAGGTCGGCCAGCTCGACCAGCCAGACGCCGTCCCGGAATGAGCGGCGCAGCTCGGCGGCGACCCTGGCGGCCAGCCGGGTCTTGCCGACGCCGCCCACGCCGGTGAGGGTGAGCAGCCTGGTCCCGCTCAGCTGGCGTTTGACCTCGGCGATGTCCGGACGGCGCCCCACCAGAGTGTTCACCTCGGCCGGCAGGTTCCCCGCCGGTCGCGGTGACAGCGCGCTCCCCACGAGGAGACCCTAGGTCGCCGGGGGTAGCCAATCAACCACGGTCAGCGTGGTGCGCCCGACCGGTCCACCGCTTCCTTGATCGCCCGGTCCACCGCCTGCTGGAACGCGGTGACCACGGCCCTGGTGGTGGCCGGGCGCAGCTTGCGCAGCGCGATGATCAGCTGCTCGCGTTCCTCCGGCGGCCTGCCGTGCTCCTGGTAGGGCCGCAACACCCTGGTGGAGAACAGCTTGCGCAGGTCCGCCGCGATCCGCTCGGCGTGCTTGTTGATCACCTCGCCGGCGTCCATCAGCAGCTCGAAGGGCATCGGCAGGTCGATCAGCTCCAGCGCGAGGGAGAACTCCACCGCGCTGGCCACCCGGAACTTGTCCTCGTCCACCATCTCCAGCACGTGCAGCATGAGCAGGCGGCCGAGCTCCTCGTCGGTGAGCCTGCGCCCGGCGCGGCGGTCCACCGCGTCCCGGTCCATCTCCTCGTACTCCCCAGCCCACGGCGCGACCAGCGCCCCGTGCAGCGCGATGTCCTGCACGGTGGCATCCGGTTCCAGCCTGGCCATGTAGCGCTCGACCGCGGCCAGGGTGAAGCCCAGGTTCTGCAGCTCGCGGATGAGGTCCAGCCTGGCCAGGTGCTCGGGCCCGTACAGCCCGACCCGGCCGCGCAGCGTCGGCGGCGGCAGCATGCCCTTGCCCGCGTAGAAGCGCACCGTGCGCACGGTCATCCCGGCGCGGGCGGCCAGCTCATCCACGGTGAGCGTCGGATCGTCGGCGTCCAGCACGGAGTGGACAATACACCCCTGTTGGTGTGACAGTAGTGGTGTCACACTCATCGCGGCACGTTCTCGCACCGGTGGAGGTATTCCGATGGCTGGCCCGCTGAGCGGGATCAGGGTGGTCGAGCTGTCCGGGCTCGGACCTGGTCCCTTCGCCGGCATGCTGCTCGCCGACCTGGGCGCGGACGTGGTGGTGGTGCAGCGGCCCGGCGGATCCGTGCTGACCGGCACCGGCCGCTACGACGTGCTCAACCGGGGCAAGCGGTCCCTGGTGGCCAACCTCAAGGACCCGGCCGAGAAAGAACTGGTGCTGCGCCTGACCGAGCGCGCCGACGTGCTGCTGGAGGGCTTCCGCCCCGGTGTCACCGAACGCCTGGGCATCGGCCCGGAGGACTGCTGGGCGCGCAACCCGAAGCTGGTCTACGGCCGGATGACCGGCTGGGGCCAGGACGGCCCGTGGTCGTCCATGGCCGGGCACGACATCGGCTACATCGCGGTCACCGGCGCGCTGGGCGCGATCGGCCGCGCGGGCGGGCCGCCGCAGGTGCCGCTCAACCTGCTCGGCGACTTCGGCGGCGGCGGGATGTACCTGGTGGTCGGCGTGCTGGCCGCGCTGCTGAGCGCGAAGACCACCGGCAAGGGGCAGGTGGTGGACGCCGCGATCGTGGACGGCACCGCGCACCTGGCCACGCTGATCTTCGGCATGCTGGCCAGCGGCGGCTGGCGGGACGAGCGCGGGGCCAACATGCTGGACACCGGCGCCCCGTACTACGACGTCTACCCCACCGCCGACGACCGGCACCTGGCCGTGGGCGCGATCGAACCCCAGTTCTTCGCCGAGCTGCTGACCAAGCTCGACCTCACCGACCAGGCCCCGCCGCAGCACGACACCGCCCGCTGGCCGGAGCTGCGCGCGCTGATCGGCGAGGCCGTCCGCGCCCAGCCGCTGTCGCACTGGGCCAAGGTCTTCGACGGCAGCGACGCCTGCGCCGCCCCGGTGCTGAACCTGACCGAGGCCCCCGGCCACCCGCACCTGGCCGCCCGCGGCACCTTCACCGAACGCGACGGCGTGCGCCAGCCCGCCCCCGCGCCCCGCTTCTCGCACACCCCCAACCCCCCGGTCGGGCCGCCGCCCGCGCCGGGTGAGCACACCGAGGAAGTCCTGACCGACTGGGACGTGTCCCGCCCCGCCTGACCCCCCTGCCGCACACCCCATCCCGGGAGAGTTCGATGCGCCGCGACATCTTCACCAGCGAGCACGACGAGTTCCGCGAGCTGGCCCGCACCTTCATCGCCAAGGAGGTCGAGCCGAACCACGCCCGCTGGGAGGACAACGGCATCGTCGACCGGGAGGCCTGGCTGGCCGCGGGCCGGGTCGGACTGCTGGGCATGGCCGTGCCGGAGGAGTACGGCGGTGGCGGCGCGCCGGACTACCGCTTCAACCTGGTGCTGGCCGAGGAGCTGGTGCGCGCCGGCGCCAGCGGCCTGGCGCTGCCGCTGCACAACGACATCATCCTGCCCTACCTGCTGAACCTGGCCACCGAGGAGCAGAAGCGCCGCTGGCTGCCCGGGTTCTGCTCGGGCGAGCTGGTCAGCGCGATCGCGATGACCGAACCCGGCACCGGCAGCGACCTGCAGGGCATCACCACCACCGCGGTCCGCGACGGTGACCACTACGTGCTCAACGGCCAGAAGACCTTCATCAGCAACGGGATCATGGCCGACCTGGTGATCGTGGCGGCCAAGACCGACCCAGCCGCGGGCGCGCACGGGGTCAGCCTGCTGGTGGTGGAGCGCGGCATGACCGGGTTCAGCCGGGGCCGCAACCTGGACAAGATCGGCCAGAAGGCGCAGGACACCGCGGAGCTGTTCTTCGACGACGTGCGGGTGCCGGTGGACAACCTGCTCGGCGAGGAGGGCAAGGGCTTCGTCTACCTGATGCAGAACCTGCCGCAGGAGCGGCTGTCCATCGCGGTGGCCGCGGTGGCCGGGGCCGAGCGGGTGCTGGAGCTGACCAAGCAGTACTGCAAGGACCGCGAGGCCTTCGGCAGGCCGATCGGCAAGTTCCAGCACAACCGGTTCCTGCTGGCCGAACTGGCCACCGAGATCACCATCGCCAGGGTGTTCGTGGACCGCTGCGTCACCGAGCACACCAAGGGCGCGCTGGCCATCGACGAGGCCGCGATGGCCAAGTGGTGGACCACAGAACTCCAGACGAAGGTGGCCGACCGCTGCCTCCAGCTGCACGGTGGGTACGGCTACATGACCGAGTACCCGGTGGCGAAGGCCTTCCTGGACGGCCGGGTGCAGACCATCTACGGCGGCACCACCGAGATCATGAAAGAGATCATCGGTCGCACCATGGGGTTCTAGCGGGAGGGAATGACGATGGGCCGATACCGGCGGCTGGAGGTCATCCGGGGACTGGACCCGGTCCGGGACCACTGGGAGATCTACCGCCTGTCCGCCAGTTTCGAGTTTCCCTGGGACTACCGCAAGGCGCTGGAGTTCGCGCTGTTCCGCACCTACGCGGTGCCCAGCATCTCCGCGCTGCTGGACCGGACGCGGGAGTTCGCGCAGCGCCCGCAGCGGCGCTACGACGACACGCTGCTGCTGATGGGCGCGCTGACCGAGCACGGCTACGACTCCGCGAACGGGCGGGCCGCGCTCAAGCGGATCAACCAGATGCACGGCCGCTACGAGATCAGCAACGACGACATGCTCTACGTGCTGTCCACCTTCGTCTACGAGCCGATCCGGTGGCTGGCCAGGTACGGCTGGCGGCCGCTGCACGAGCACGAGCGGCTGGCCGCCTTCCACTTCTACCGCGAGGTGGGCAGCCGGATGGGCATCAAGCAGATCCCGGACGGCTACGGGAAGTTCGAGTCGTTCAACCGGGAGTACGAGCGCGAGCACTTCCACTACCGGGACAGCAACCGGCGGGTCGGCACCGCCACCGTGGACCTGTTCTGCTCCTGGTACCCCGCGCCCAGCAGGCCCGCGGTGCGGCGCGCGCTGTACGCGGCCATGGACGAGCCGCTGCTGCGTGCCTTCGGCTTCCCGCGCCAGCCGGCCTGGCTGGAACGCGCCGTCGGGCGGGCGCTGGCCGGGCGCGGGAAGCTGGTCCGGCACCTGCCGGTGCGGCGGCACTCCCGCAGTGCGTCCGACCCGCGCAACCGCAGCTATCCCGGCTTCCCGGAGGGCTACCGGATCGCCGATCTGGGCGTCCACCCGGAGTGAGGTGGGTCTCAGGAGACTCGCCCGCACCACTGTGACATCATTACTGTCACATCACCAGTGCACGATTCACGAGCCGCGATCAGGGAGGCTCCCCGCCGATGACGTCAGAGGCCTTTGTCTACGAAGCCGTGCGCACCCCGAGGGGTCGCGGCAAGAACACCGGATCGTTGCACGGCACCAAGCCGATCAGCCTGGTCGTCGGGCTGATCGACGAGCTGCGCGAGCGCCACCCCAGCCTGGACCCGAACTGGATCTCCGACGTGGTGCTCGGCGTGGTCTCCCCCGTCGGCGACCAGGGCTCGGTGATCTCCCGCATCGCGGCGCTGAAGGCCGGTCTGCCGGACACCGTGGCCGGGGTGCAGATCGACCGCTTCTGCGGCTCCGGCCTGGAGGCGGTGAACCTGGCCGCGCAGAAGGTCCGCTCCGGCTGGGAGGACCTGGTGCTCGCCGGTGGCGTGGAGTCGATGTCGCGGGTGCCGATGGCCTCCGACGGCGGCGCCTGGTTCAACGACCCGGAGACCAACTACGCGGTGGACTTCGTGCCGCAGGGCATCAGCGCGGACCTGATCGCCACCATCGAGGGCTTCAGCCGCGACGACGTGGACGCCTTCGCGGTGGAGTCGCAGAGCCGCGCGGGCAAGGCGCAGGCCAACGGGTACTTCGACCGCTCGGTGGTCCCGGTGCGCGACCGCAACGGCCTGACCGTGCTGGAGCGCGACGAGTTCCTCCGCCCCGGCACCACCCCGCAGGCGCTGGCCGGTCTCCAGCCCTCCTTCGCCGGGATCGGTGAGCTGGGCGGCTTCGACGCGGTGGCGCTGCAGAAGTACCACTACGTGGAGAAGATCAACCACGTGCACCACGCCGGCAACTCCTCCGGCATCGTCGACGGCGCGGCACTGGTGCTGATCGGCTCCGAGCGGGCGGGCACCGAGCTGGGCCTGACCCCGCGCGGGCGGATCGTCTCGGCCGCGCTCAGCGGCGCGGACACCACCATCATGCTCACCGGCCCCGCCCCCGCCGCGCGCAAGGCGCTGGGCCTGGCCGGGCTGACCGCGGCCGACATCGACCTGTTCGAGATGAACGAGGCCTTCGCCGCGGTGGTGCTGAAGTTCATGCGCGACCTGGACGTGCCGCACGAGAAGGTCAACGTCAACGGCGGCGCGATCGCGCTCGGCCACCCGCTCGGCGCGACCGGCGCGATGCTGCTGGGCACCGTGCTGGACGAGCTGGAGCGGCGCGGCGGCCGGTACGGCCTGGTGACCCTGTGCATCGGCGGCGGCATGGGCGTCGCGACCATCATCGAGCGACTCTGAGAGCGGAAGGCGACATGTCGGAACACACCTCCACCATCCGCTGGGACGTCGACGAGGACGGCATCGTCCTGCTCACCCTGGACGACCCCGAGCAGAGCGCGAACACGATGAACGAGCGCTACACGCGCTCGATGGCCGAGACGGTCGAGCGGCTGGAGGCCGAGCGCGAGCAGATCACCGGTGTGGTGATCACCTCGGCCAAGAAGACCTTCTTCGCCGGCGGCGACCTCAACGACCTGCGCCAGGTGACCCCGGCCGACGCGCAGCGGTTCTTCGACGGCCTGACCGAGGTCAAGGCGCAGCTGCGGCGACTGGAGAAGCTGGGCCGCCCGGTGGTGGCCGCGCTCAACGGCACCGCGCTGGGCGGCGGCCTGGAGATCGCGCTGGCCTGCCACCACCGGATCGCCATCGACGACGGCCGCAGCAAGTTCGGCCTGCCCGAGGTCACCCTGGGCCTGCTGCCCGGCGCGGGCGGGGTGACCCGCACGGTGCGCATGCTCGGCATCGCCGACGCGCTGCTGAAGCTGCTGCTCCAGGGCCAGCAGCTGCGCCCGGCGCAGGCCAAGGAGACCGGCATCGTCGATGAGCTGGTGAGCAACCGGGAGGAGCTGATCGCCCGCGCCAAGGAGTGGGTGAAGGCCAACCCGGACGCGGTGCAGCCCTGGGACGTCAAGGGCTACAAGATCCCCGGCGGCACCCCGTCGAACCCGAAGTTCGCGGCCAACCTGCCCGCGTTCCCGGCCAACCTGCGCAAGCAGCTCAAGGGCGCGCACTACCCGGCCCCGCACAACATCCTGTGCGCCGCGGTCGAGGGCAGCCAGGTCGACATCGACAACGCGCTGGTGATCGAGAGCCGCTACCTGACCGAGCTGGCCGCCGGGCAGATCTCGAAGAACATGATCAAGGCGTTCTTCTTCGACCTGCAGCACATCAACGGCGGCGGCTCCCGGCCGGCGGGCGTGGCCAAGTACGAGCCGCGGAAGGTCGCGGTGCTCGGCGCGGGCATGATGGGCGCCGGGATCGCCTACGTCTGCGCCCGCAACGGGATCGAGGTCCTGCTCAAGGACGTCTCGGTGGCCGCGGCGGAGAAGGGCAAGGCCTACTCCCAGACCATCCTGGACAAGGCGGTCTCCCGCGGGAAGCTCACCCAGGACAAGCGGGACGAGGTGCTGGCCCGCATCACGCCCACCGACAACGCCGCCGACCTGGCAGGCGCGGACCTGGTGATCGAGGCCGTCTTCGAGGACGTCTCGTTGAAGCACAAGGTCTTCGCCGAGGTGGAGCCGGTGGTCGCGCCGGACGCGCTGCTGGCCTCCAACACCTCCACGCTGCCCATCACCGGCCTGGCCGAGGGCGTGTCCCGGCGGCCGGACTTCGTCGGCCTGCATTTCTTCTCCCCGGTGGACAAGATGCCGCTGGTGGAGATCATCCGCGGCGAGCAGACCAGCGACGAGGCGCTGGCCAAGGCCTTCGACGTGGTGCTCAAGATCAAGAAGACGCCGATCGTGGTGAACGACAGCCGCGGCTTCTTCACCAGCAGGGTGATCGGCACCTTCCTCAACGAGGGCGTGTCCATGCTCGCCGAGGGCGTGCCCGCCCCCAGCATCGAGCAGGCCTCGGCCCAGGCCGGCTACCCCGCCCCGGTGCTCCAGCTGATGGACGAGCTGACCCTCACCCTGCCCCGCAAGATCCGCAACGAGACCAAGGCCGCCATCGAGGCAGCAGGCGGGACCTGGGTCTCCCACCCGGCCGAGGCGATCATCGACCGCCTGGTCGAGGAGTTCGACCGCAAGGGCAAGTCCAGCGGCGCGGGCTTCTACGACTACGCCGACGGCAAGCGCACCGGCCTGTGGCCGGGCCTGGCCGAGCACTTCCCGGCCACGCCCAACGGGATTCCGTTCGAGGACCTCAAGGAGCGCATGCTCGTCATCGAGGCCATCGAGACGGTCAAGTGCTTCGAGGAGGGCGTGCTCACCTCGGTGCCCGATGCCAACATCGGCTCCATCTTCGGCATCGGCTTCCCGGCCTGGACCGGCGGCGTGATCCAGTACATCTACGGCTACCAGGGCGGTGTGGACGGCTTCGTCGCCCGCGCCAAGGACCTGGCCGCCAAGTACGGCGACCGCTTCACCCCACCCGCCGTGCTGTCCGACCCCTCCGCCCGCGAAAAACTGCTGGGCGCCTAGTGTCGTGAGTCGGAAGTGCGCCAGCTGACGCGAAGCGGGGCGGGGACCGAGTTCCGGTCTCCGCCCCGCTTCGCGTTGTGCTCAGCCCGAGTACGTCAGGTTCTTGCCCGACTGCGGGTCGAACAGCTGGATCTTGTCCGGGTCGAACCAGACCTCCAGCTGCTGGCCCTCCGTGGCGCCGGAGGTCGCGGACAGCCGGGAGATGATCTGGCTGCCCTCGGCGCTGCTGGACCCGATGTCGGTCAGGCCCGCGTCCGCGGCCAGCTCCTCCAGATCCGCCGAGCTGGCGCGCTCGCCGGAGACGGTGAAGTAGGCGTACTTGTCCGAGCCCATCGACTCCAGCACGTCCACGTGCGCGGAGAAGATCGTGCCGCGGGCCTTGGCCGCCGGGTCCACGATCGCGGCGTCCTCGAAGTGCTCGGGGCGCACGCCCACGATCACCTCGCGGCCCGCCCCGGCCTGCGAGACCAGCGAGCGCACCCGGTCCGACAGCGGAATGTCGCCCAGGCCGCTGCGGACCGTGCCCTCCTCCAGGGTCGCCGGCACGAAGTTCATCGCCGGGGAGCCGATGAACCCGGCCACGAACAGGTTCGCCGGGTTCTCGTAGAGGAACTGCGGGGCGCCCACCTGCTGCACCACGCCGCCGCGCATGACCACGACCCGGTCGCCGAGGGTCATCGCCTCGGTCTGGTCGTGCGTCACGTACACCATGGTGGTGCCCAGCTTCTTCTGCAGCCGGGAGACCTCGGTGCGCATCTGCACGCGCAGCTTGGCGTCCAGGTTGGACAGTGGCTCGTCCATCAGGAACGCCTTGGGGCTACGCACGATCGCCCGGCCCATGGCCACCCGCTGCCGCTGGCCACCGGAGAGGTTGGCCGGTTTGCGGTCCAGGTGCTGACCAAGGTCGAGCACCTCGGCGGCCTCGTTGACCTTGCGCTCCACGGTGGCGTTGTCCACCTTGGCCAGCCGCAGCGGGAAGGCCATGTTCTCCCGCACGGTCATGTGCGGGTAGAGCGCGTAGGACTGGAACACCATGGCGATGTCCCGGTCCTTGGGCGCCCGCTCGTTGACCCGCTCCCCGCCGATGCGCAGCTCGCCGGAGGTGATGTCCTCCAGGCCCGCGATCATGTTCAGCGTCGTGGACTTCCCGCAACCGGAAGGGCCCACCAGGATGATGAACTCGCCATCGGCGATCTCGACGTTCACCTCCTGCACGGCGAGCGCGCCGTCCGGGTACTTCTTGGTCACCTTGTCCAACACGATGTCGGCCACGACTCACCTCACCCCTTCACGGCGCCGGACGTCAGCCCGGCGACGATGCGGCGCTGGAAGAACAACACGAACAGAATGATCGGCACCGTGATCACGACCGCGGCCGCGGAGGTGGTGCCGGTGGGGTCCTCGAACTGCGAGTCCCCGGTGAAGAACGCCAGTGCCGCCGGCACCGTCCGCGAGGTCTCGGTGGAGGTCAGCGAGATCGCGAACAGGAAGTCGTTCCAGCAGAAGATGAACACCAGGATGGCCGTGGTGAACACCCCCGGCGCCGCCAGCGGGGCGACCACCTTGAAGAACGCCTGGCCCGGGGTGGCCCCGTCCATCTTGGCGGCCTTCTCCAGCTCCCACGGGATCTCCCGGAAGAACGCCGAGAGCGTGTAGATCGCCAGCGGCAGGGAGAAGGTGATGTACGGCAGGATCAGGCCCGGCCAGGTGTCGAACAACCCGAGCGAGCGCTCGATGTCGAACAGCGGCGAGACCAGCGATACCTGCGGGAACATCGCGATCAGCAGCGAGACGCCGACCAGCGCCCGCTTGCCGGGGAAGTCCAGCCTGGCGATCGCGTAGGCCGCCATGGTGCCCAGCACCACCGCGATGGCGGTGGCGATGATCGCGATGCCGATCGAGTTGACCAGCGGCCGGAGGAACCCGGTGGTGTTGAAGATCGCCTCGTAGTTGGCCAGCGTCCACTCACTCGGCAGCAGACCGCCGTCCTTGACCGCCTTGGGGGTCTTGAAGGACAGCGACACGATCCACAGCACCGGGAACAGCGCGTAGATCACCACAACGGTGTTCAGCAGCCCCCAGCTCCACTTGCGGCCGGTCGTCTCGGCTCCACCGATGGCCATCAACGCCTCCCCTGCGGGTCGCTGCCGGGTGCCGCGGTGCCGAACACCTTGATGAACACGAAGGCGATGATCGCCACCGCGATGAAGATCAGCACCGACATGGTGGACCCGATGCCCAGGTTCAACCCCTTGATCAGGTTGTTGTAGGTCAGCATCGACACCGAGGACGTCTCCTGCGCACCGCCGGTGAGCACGAAGATGTTGTCGAAGATGCGGAAGGCGTCCAGGGTGCGGAACAGCAGCGCGACCAGGATGGCCGGCTTCATCATCGGCACGATGACCTTGGTGAAGCGCTGCCAGCCGGAGGCGCCGTCCAGCGCGGCGGCCTTGAGCAGGTCATCCGGCACCAGCGCCAGCCCGGCCATCAGCAGCAGGGCCATGAACGGCGTGGTCTTCCAGATCTCCGCCACCGAGATGATCATCAGCGACTGGACCTTGTCGGTCAGTGGCGCGGCCTCCCCGGCGAACCACTCGGCCAGGTACCCGGTGCCGGGCGTCCAGGCGTAGCGCCAGGAGAACGCGGCGACCACGGTCACGATGCCGTAGGGGATCAGCGCCGAGGTGCGCACCAGCCCGCGCCCGACAATGGTGCGGTGCATGATCATGGCCAGCGCCATGCCCAGCACCAGCTCGATCACCACGGTGATCAAGGTCAGCAACGAGGTGATCCCGAACGCGGTCCACCAGTAGCTGTTGCCCAGCACGGCCACGTAGTTGTCCAGGCCGACGAACTCCCGCTTGTCCGGGAACTTCAGGTCGAACCGCTGCAAGGACAGCCACACCGAGTAGATGATCGGCCAGCCGGTGACCGCGACCATCACCAGCGCGGCGGGGGCGCACAGCAGCAGACCGAGCTTGCGCTCAGCCTTCTTCCCTTCGCTGCGCACGACTTTGGTAGCCATTACGGCATCACCCCCTTCGAATCGAGAGCCTCCTGGACCTCGGTCCGCAGCCGGGCCGCGGTCTTCTCCGGGTCGATGGCCGAGGGCGGGGACAGGATGAGCGACATCACCGAGGCGACGTTCTGCCAGGCTGGCGTCAGCGGCCGGTTCGAGGCGTCCCGCAGCTCCTCGCGGATGGTCTCCTTGAACGGGTAGTCCTTGAGCATCTCCGGCCGGTCGTAGACCGAGTCGATGGTCGGCGGCACCCCGTCGTTGAGCACCGAGAACAGCTGGTTCTCCGGGCTGCGCAGGCACAGCGTGGCGGCGAAGGCCAGGTCGGCCTTGCGGGTGTACCGGCTCACGCCCCAGTTCGCGCCGCCGATGGTGACCCGGCTGGGCTTGTCCGCCGTCGCGCCGGGGAACCGCGCCCACTTGAACTTCTTGGCCAGCTCCGGGTTGCCCTTCTGCATGGCCGGGTAGACGAACGGCCAGTTCAGCTGGAAGGCGGCGTTGCCCTTCTCGAACTCCAGCCGGACCCCGTCCTCCTTGGAGTTGGTCAGCGAGGCGCTGGCGATGCCCGAGGTGGCGAAGTCCTTGAGCAGCTGCAGGGCCTTGACCGCGCCCTCGTCCACCACGGCCTTGGTGCCGTCGTCAGAGATGATCTTCCCGCCGAGCGAGGCGACCAGGGTGTTGTAGTGCACCACCAGTCCCTCGTACTGCGCGCCGGTGAGCACCGCGGTGTAGGGCTTGCCCTCGGCCTTGAGCTGCTGAGCCTGGGAGATCATCTCGCCCCAGGTCTTCGGCGGCGTGGACACCACGTCGTCGCGGTACCAGAGCAGCTGGACGTTGGTGTTCTTGGTGGCCGCGTAGGTCTTGCCCTTGTACCGGGTGGACTCCAGCGGACCGGCGAGCACGTCGGCCTCGGCCTCCGCCTTGTTCTGCCCGGTCCACTCCAGCAGCCAGCCCGCCTCGGCGAACTCGGCCAGCCATGGGCTGTCCAGGTAGACGATGTCCATCTCGTCGTCCTCGGCGGCGAGCCTGCGCACCTGCTGCTCGCGCTGGCCGTCCGCTTCCCGGGGCAGTTTGTTCCACACGATCTGGTATTTGCCGGCCGCCTGCTGGTTGCAGCGGTCAACCACCTTCTGGAAGTTCTGTTCCGGTGCGCCGTAGAGGTTGATGATGTTGCCACCGGACTCGCCGCCACCACACGCGGTCAACACCGGTGTGGCGACCACGGCGGCGGTGAGCAAGCTCAACGTCCGTACGCGTCTGGTCCGACTGCCTCGCCAGGGGCCATCCATGCGCCCTGCCTCCCTTCCTGCTGAAACCCGGAAGGCAAGCCTGGACCGCGTGCAGACGACCTGGCCGACGAAGCGTGAGAACGGGCACCTCGTCGTGCCCTCCCGGAGTTGGGAACCGAACCTAGAGCCGCTGATCAGTGGCCGCAACCGGCAAGCAGCAACGATTCAGAAACACAGAAGTGGGAAAATTTTCCTACCCGTTCGGCGCAGCGTTACCCAGTCAGTCCGTCTTGGCGATCGGTCCGCGCATGGCGAGCTTGGCCAGCATGTCCCTGCCCTGCTCAGCGTTGCGCGGCGAGCAGAGCACGTCGTAGCGACCGGCCACCAGCTGGCTGGCCGAGACGAAGTCCCGCTTGCCGCGCTGGGTGGCGTACCCGGCCGCGGCGAAGATCATGAAGAACACCACGCCGGTGACCAGCGAGATCAGGATCGGGCCGAGCGCGAGCCCCTGCTGGTTGCTGAACAGGCTCACCAGCACGCCGACGAACAGGCCGAACCAGGCCCCGGAGGCCGCGCCGGTGCCCAGCACCTTGCCCCAGGTCAACCGCCCGGTGACGCGTTCGACCAGCATCAGGTCCACCCCGACGATGGTCACGTCCTGCACCGGGAAGGAACTGTCGGCGAGGTAGTCGACCGCGCGCTGCGCCTCCTCGTACTTGGCGTAGGAGCCGATCGGCCACCCGGTGGGCGGGGTGGGCAGGCCACCGGGCCGGGAACCGGAGAACGAACTGGTCAAGACAAGCACCTCCGCAGGACTGAAGCCTCAATCCTGCCAAGGTTGCCCGGTTTACGCCCTCCGACGCGCGCGGAACTTAGTTCCGGAGACCGTAGTCACGCAGCAATCCCCTGCTGATGATCGTCTTCTGGATCTCGCTGGTGCCCTCGCCGATGAGCAGGAACGGCGCCTCGCGCATCAGGCGCTCGATCTCGTACTCCTTGGAGTAGCCGTAGCCGCCGTGGATGCGGAAGGCCTCCTGGGTGACCTCCACGCAGTACTCGCTGGCGATCAGCTTGGCCATGCCGGCCTCGACGTCGTTGCGCGCGCCGGAGTCCTTGAGCCGGGCGGCGTTGACCATCATCAGGTGCGCGGCCTCGACCTTGGTGGCCATCTCGGCCAGCTTGAACGCGATCGCCTGGTGCTGGGCGATCGGCTTGCCGAAGGTGGTGCGCTGCTGGGCGTAGGAGACGGCCAGCTCGAAGGCGCGGATGGCGATACCGCAGGCGCGCGCGGCCACGTTCACCCGGCCCACCTCGACGCCGTCCATCATGTGCGCGAAGCCCTTGCCGGACTCGCCGCCGAGAATCTTGTCCGCACCGATCCGGAAGTCGTCGAAGACCATCTCGGTGGTGTCGACGCCCTTGTAGCCCATCTTGTCGATCTTGCCGGGCACGGTCAGGCCGGGCAGCACCTCGCCGTAGCCGGTGGGCTTCTCCACCAGGAAGGTGGTCAGGTTCTGGTGCGGCTTCTCGCGGCCCTCGTCGGTGCGCACCAGCACCGCGGTCAGGTTGGAGGTGCCGCCGTTGGTCAGCCACATCTTCTGGCCGTTGATCAGGTAGCTGTCGCCCTCGCGCACCGCGCGGGTGCGGATCGCGGCCACGTCGGAGCCCAGTTCCGGCTCGGACATGGAGAAGGAGCCGCGCAGGTCGCCGGTGGCCATCCGGGGCAGCAGGTCCTGCTTCTGCGCCTCGGTGGCGTGCTGCTTGACCATGTGCGCCACGATGAAGTGGGTGTTGATCACGCCGGAGACGCTCATCCAGCCGCGGGCGATCTCCTCGACCACCAGCGCGTAGGTCAGCAGGGACTCGCCGAGCCCGCCGTACTCCTCGGGGATGGTGAGCCCGAACAGGCCCATCTCCTTCATGCCCTCGACGATGTCCGCGGGGTAGCTGTCACCGTGTTCCAGGGCCTGCGCGTGCGGGATGATCTCCTTGTCCACGAACGCGCGGACGGTGCTGAGGATCTCCTGCTGGATGTCGGTGAGACCGGCGGTCTGGGCGAGCCTGGCCACGACGCTCCCCTTTCTCTACAGCACTGTAGGCGCGGTTTGTTACCGGCGAGTATGGCTGCTTCGGGGTGGTCGCGCGCTGTGAAGGTGCTCACCACAGCGGGTCAGCCGGCCACCAGCTCCAGGCTGGCACCGCAGTGCCGGCAGGTCTCGGCATAAACGTGGACATCCGCGGCACAACCTTGACAGGGGCGCAGACTGCGTTCCAAAAGATCATCGTCGGTGCGTTTCCGGAAAAAGAACATGCCAGCAGACTCGCTGGTCAGCACCCCCGCAAAGCAAGCCAGGTTGCGTTTTCGTGTGCCATCTCACTGAATTCGACGACAATTAGTGTCCGATCAATTCTGCCGCGTAGTTCGATCATGAATTACCTGGAGAACTGATGTGGGCGGCGTTCCGGGAGCGTGTCGGTGAGGCTGGCCAGCGCGGTGACCGCGTAGGTGGCCACCACCGCGCTGGCGGTGAACCACCAGCCGATCGGCAGTCCGTAGCCGGCGAACAGCAGTGCGCCACCGGCGAAGACGGCCGCGCTGAGCAGGGCGGCCAGCACCCTGCGGTCCACCCGCATCCAGCAGGTGGCCAGCCAGGTGGTCAGCGCCGCGCCCACGGTGATCGCGGCCGGGCCGAAGGAGAGCCCGGCCGAGGCCGCGTACAGGCCGCCCGCGCCGGCCAGCACGCCGAGCCCGGCCAGCGCGGCGGGCCTGCGCACCCCGCCGACGGACTTGCGGCGCACCGCGCGGACCGCGGCCCTGCCTGCGAGGAAGACCACCAGCACGGTGGCCACCACCAGGGCCCAGCGGCCGAAGTCCCACACCGTCGGCCCGAGCCTGGTCCACCAGGGGATGTCCGCCCAGTCGTCGGGGCGGTGCGCGGTGACCAGCCCGGCCAGCGCTACCGAGGTGGTCAGCAGCGCGCGTTCCGGCGCGGTGACGAAGAACAGCACGGCCAGCAGCAGTGGTTTCAGCGCGGACATGGCCACGCGGGCCGCGACCATCGGCACCGTGTGGGACTCGGGCTTGATGGTGCGGTGCGCGAGCAGGCCGAGCCGGATCGCGGTGCGCGCCATCCGCACATCGCCCAGGTCCCTGATCTCCTGGTGCCCCACCTGGTACTCGGCGACCTTCTTCTCCAGCGCGCCCGGCGGCACCGGCGCGGCGGGCTCCGGGCTGCCCGGGTTGGCCCCCAGCTCGACACTGTCCACAAAGGACATCTCGGCGGCGATCACCGCCCACTGCACGCGTTCGGTGAGCGCAGCCCTGGTCTCGCGCAGCGCAGGCGGCACCGGGTTGGGCGCGAGCACCTCGGCCAGCTCGGCCCGCACCGCCTCCCGGCGGGTCTCGAACCGCCTGCTGAGGAAACGCCGCCATTCCTTGTCCGCCACCGGGTTCTCCGTGCCCAGCTCGGCCGGGCCGGGCGGGGTGGTGGCGATCCGCTCGATGTCGGCGAAGAGCTCGTCCAGCTCTCGGCCGCGGGCGAACTCGCGCAGCCGGGCCGGATCGGTGAGCAGCGAGACCAGGCTGGCCGCGGCGTCCAGCCTGCCCCACATCCAGTCATTCGCCCGCCACTTCGCCGAGCAGAACGCGGCGAACGCGCCGAGGTCGGTGCCGCAGAGCTTGTCGTCCGGGCTGAGGTTGTCCTTGCCCGCCAACAGTTCCCGGAAGTCGATCGGGGTGGGCGCGTCACTGGCGATGCGCAGGAACCTGATCCGCCCGCCCGCGCTCTGCGCCGCGTGCAGCGGCGCGGTCAGCGCCACCACCTGGGCCAGCGTGATCGGCAGGTCGGGCGCGGTCTCCAACAGCTGGTGCACTACCGCGTCCAGCTCGGTCTCGGTGCTGCGCGGGCGGCGCGGCGCGGCCTCGGCCAGCCGGGTGGCCGCGGTGTAGACGGCCGGCCAGGCCAGCCCGAGCGCGTCCACCGCCCTGGGTTCCAGGTCCTGTTCCCGCTCCTCCACCCCGTCGGCTTCCAGCGCCTCGGCCAGTTCGAGCAGCCGTCCCTGGAACCGCTTGTTCGCCTCGACCTGCTCCTGCTCGTCGCCGGGATCCGGGGTGAGCGCGGCCTCCAGCACCCAGCCCAGCGGCTCGCTCACCCCGGGCCCCAGCTCGCGCTGTGCCTGCCGGTACTCCTCGAAGGTGGTGCCGACCCAGGCCCGCAGGTCGGTGGGCTCGCCCGGCTCGGCCGCGGCCAGCGCGGGCCAGCGCCCGTCCGCGTGGTCGGCCAGCACGTCGGCGATCTGGCGCAGCCGGTACAGCACCGCCTTGACCTCGCCGATCGCGGGCAGGTAGGCCTCGTCGGCCCACAGCTCCAGTTCCCTGGCCCAGCGGATGCACAGGTCCACGGCCGCGCCGAGCGCGGTGACATCGGCGAACACGGTCTCCGGATCCGCGGCGGCCGCGGCGGCGAGCACCTCGGTCAGCCGCGGCGCCAGGGAGCGCCTGGCCTGCGGCGACCACCCGGCCACCGGATCGTCGTGCAGCGGGGCGAGGCGCAGCAGACCGGGCGGCCGCTTGGCCGGGTCGAGCAGCGTGACGGTGATCCGCTCGGCGTCCAGGCAGGCCCGCAGGTGCGCGTGCGCAGGCCCGACCCGCCGCACCAGCTCGGTGAGCCCGGTCCCGCGCTCGGCGGCCGGTAGCGCGGTCAGCGGCGCGAACAGCGCCCGCCGCCGCAGCTCGATCCGCCGCACCTCCCGGTTGTGCGCGTCCAGCTCCTCGATATCGGTGAGCAACGACTCCTGGTTGTACCGCGCGGCCAGCGCCGCCAGCCCCACCGGCAGCCCGCGCCGCCGCTGGCTGACCGGCTTCGCGGTGGTGCCCACGATCGGTTCGGGGTTGAGGTAGACCAGCCACCGCTCGGTCGGCCCGTCCGCGGGCGAGGCCGCGATCGCCTTGATCGCCGCCCCCACCGGAATGTTGTCCAGCACCCCGCCGTCGATGACCTGGAACGCCTTGCCCCCGGCAGGCGCGGTCTCGGAGAAGCAGCCGATCAGGTCCACCTCGCCGGCGGGGGTGTCCGGCTGCGCCCGCACATTCGCCGGCTCGAACGCCAGTGGGAAGGAGGAGGTCGTCCGCGCCGCCTGCGCCAGCTGCGCCGCCGTCCGCCGCGCCTCCGTCCCGGCCGCGAAGTCCGACAACGGATCCCCGGCACACCCCCGGTGCCGGAACCGGAACGCCGCCGAGCGCCGCCGCTCCCGGATGGTCGCCAGCCGGTCGTCCCACCGGGTCACCGTGATCGGGTCCAGCAGCGTCGCGGTCAGCAGCAGGTCCACCCGGTCCGCCAACGGCCCCCGGGCGGGTTCGGCCACCAGCTTCTGCAACCGCTGCCGCAGCTCCTTGCCGAAGTACCCGTCCCCCTCCAGCAAGGAGGGCGGCTTCGCCTGGAACATGGTCGGCGTCGCCCGGCACATCGCGTCCAGATCCCCCAGTTGCACCCAGAGGTCCCGGATGGCGTCGAACCGGAACCCGTACACCAGGCTCGCCGCCATGATCGCGCTGTTCAGCCCACCCGCCGAAGCCCCGGTGAGCACATCGATCCGCACCGACTCGTACCCGGCCAGCCCAGCCAGCCCCGCCCACGGGTTCCCGGGCTCATCCGCCGCCAGCGCACACCGCAACCGCGCGATCTCCGAGGCCGCCCCACCAATCCACACGGCCAGCGACACCCCACCCCGCATGGACAGGGCGAGCCGCAACTCCTGGCGGTTGTGACCGGGCTCGGACGCGGCGGTCCCGGCAGCGGGGTCGAGTGGGCCCATGGGATCAGTGTCTGATCAACGGGACACGGATGGGGCGGTGCGCGGGAAGTACACACGGTTGGCCGAGCGGGGCCGTGCGAACGGTTGCCCGAACGGGCAGTCAGCGGGCGCGGCGAGCCAGCTCGGTGAGCCAGGCGTCGAGGTGCGGGCACTGCGCGCGGAGCGCGGGGAGGCCGAGGTCCTGGATGGCCTTGGGACCGTGCGCGGTTTTCAGGTAACCGGGGTGGTAGCGGAGCAACCGCTTGGACGGCGCGGAATCCGGGCTGTCGTTCACCAGTTCCGGCCCACCCGCTTTGCCGCAGTCCCGGCTGAGCTTGGTCGCCAGTTGTGGAGAGCGAACGTGCGCGGCGAGTTGGGCTCCGGCGGCGAAAACCCAGCTCTCGGTCTCGTGCAGGACCAGGTGCGGCACGAACCGCGGATCACCGATCGCCGCGGCGACCTGCTCCTCCACCTGGCGGACCCGGCCGACCGGATCACCCCGCGCAGCGAGGAATGGGTGACGCCGTAACCGAGTCCGGTCAGCTCGGGCCGAGCAGTTCCCGTACCAGGATCTCCTCGGTCTGGCCTTCCACGAGCAGATGGATCCGCTGGTACTCAGCCACGTGCCGAGCCCTCGTTGGTGGGACGGCCGCCGATCAGGTTCATCTCCCAGATCTCGCCGAGGGAGCACTCGTCCAGCCAGATCCGCAGCGCTTCCGGATCCGGCCGGTGGAACCTCGAGGCACCCTCCGCTCGCTCGACCACGATCAGGTCGTCCACGGTGAACTGGTTCATCAGGGTCACGGACTGGGTCGCGATCAGCACCTGGCTGCGGGTCGAGGCCGCCCGCAGCAGGTCGGCGAGCTGGACGATCGCGAAGGGGTGCAGGCCGAGCTCGGGTTCGTCCAGCACCACCATGGCGGGCAGCCTGGGGTGCAACAGGAGAGTTGCCAGGCAGACGAAACGCAGTGTGCCGTCGGACATCTGCCCTGCGGAGAACACCTCGTCCGATCCCAGCTGCCGCCAGCGGAGCAGCACTCGTTCCTCTTGGTTCGGCTCAAGTGCGAAGTCTCGGAAAAACGGAGCGACTAGCCGAATCACGTTGACGATCTGGTCATAAGCCGCCGCGTAGCCAGGGTGATGGTCGTCGCGCAGCGCGATCAGCACTGCGGCCAGGTTTCCCGCGTCCTGTCTAAGCGTCAGGTTGTCAGCGGTCGAGGTCGTGCGTTTCGGCGGCGCGCTCACACCGGCGTCGTGGAAGTGGAATACACGGCAACCGCGAAGCAGTTCGACGATGTCCTCAAGAACCTTGAACCCCGGGGAACGGGACGCAACCTGGTGGATCTTGGTTTCTCTTCCTCCGCGACCAAGCTGCCCGGTCCAGTCACCGGAAACCAGCGTCTCGGAGTCGAATACGAAGTAGTCCTCACCAGCGGGCTCAAGCACGGCGGCATAGCCATGCGGTGCAGCATCAAGTTGCAACCGGACAGCGGCCACGTCACGCGAGCTGTTCAGCAGAGCTGCCGCCCCGCCGTTCTTCCCCACGAAGTACTCAAGGTCCTCGTCAACGATCCGGCCCAGCAGCTCCAGCGCCCGGATGAAGTTGCTCTTGCCCGCGCCGTTCGCCCCGACCAGCACGTTCAGCCGCCCGAGGTCAACCGTCGCCGACCTGATCGAGGTGAACCCCTCGATCTCGAGCCTGCGCAGCAGCCGCTCGGTCACGCGATCACTCTACGGCCGGGCGCCGCGGCCGGTCAGCCGCGGCGCCGCGCGCGCCTCAGCTCTCCGGCGGCGTCCACCGGTCCGTCCGCGACATCCCGGCCGCCCGCCCCTTCGCGCTGATCACCAGCGCCATCTTCCGCGAGGCCTCGTCGATCATCTCGTCGCCCAGCATCGCCGCGCCGCGCTTGCCGCCCGCCTCCGAGGTGAACCACTCGTAGGCGTCCAGGATGTTCTCCGCGTGGTCGTAGTCGGCCTGGTTCGGGCTGTAGGCCTCGTTCGCGGCCTCCAGCTGGCCGGGGTGCAGGACCCACTTGCCGTCGAAGCCCAGCGCCGCCGACCGGCCTGCCACCCGGCGGAAGCCGTCGACGTCCTTGATCTGCAGGTAGGGGCCGTCGATGGCCTGCACGTCAGTGGCGCGGGCGGCCATCAGGATGCGCATCAGGATGTAGTGGTAGGCGTCGCCCACGTCGTAGCCGGGGGGCTGTTCGCCGACGACCAGGGACTTCATGTTGATCGAGGCCATGAAGTCGGCCGGGCCGAAGATGATGGTCTCGATGCGCGGGGAGGCGGTGGCGATGGCGTCCACCTCGACCAGGCCCTTGGCGTTCTCGATCTGGGCCTCGATGCCGATCTTGCCGACCTCGTAGCCCATGGTCTTCTCGATCTGGGTCAGGGTCAGGTCCAGCCAGGCGACCTGGTCGGCGGTCTGCACCTTGGGCAGCATGATGCAGTCCAGGTTCGCGCCCGCGCCCTCGACCACCTCGACCACGTCCCGGTAGGTCCACTCGGTGGTCAGGTCGTTGACCCGGACCACCCTGGTCTTGCCCTCCCAGCCGCCCTCGTTCAGCGCCGCCACGATGGTCTTGCGAGCCGCCGGCTTGGCCAGCGGGGCACACGCGTCCTCCAGGTCCAGGAACACCTGGTCGGCTGGCAGGGTGCGGGCCTTGTCGATCATCTTCTGGCTCGAACCGGGAACGGCGAGACAGGAACGACGGGAACGCCTGCGGTCGACCACTGCGGACCTCCTTGTACCGACCAGTAACAACGCGGCTTGGGCGAATGCTGGCACGCCGATCAAGACTCGGCCACTCCGCTGAGGTCTCTCTCACAACGCGTGCGATGCTGAACCGGTGGAGACCACCCGACTGCTGGACGCGGCCCTCCGCAAAGCGGCCGCGGTCTGGATCACCCCGGCCGGGGGCCGGGCGAGCCTGGTGTGGGCGCTGTGGCGGGACGGCGCGCTCTGGATCGCGGTCGGCGGCGCGGAGCAGACCGTGCCCGGACTGACCGACGGCGCCGCCTGCACGGTCACCGTCCGCTCCCCCAGCACGCACTCCCACCTGACCGAGGTGGCCGCGGTCGCCCGGCTGACCGAGCCGGACCCGGACACCCGCACGGCGCTGGCCGCCGCCCGGCTGAACGCGGAGCTGCGCTGCGCCCAGGTCTTCCGGGTCGAACCGACGTGATCGCGGTACCCGCCCGGTTCGTCTCCGAGATCATCGCCAGGCAGGGCGACACCGCGCGGCCGTGGCTGGACCAGCTGCCGGAGCTCATCGGCGACCTGTGCGAGTTCTGGCGGGTCGAGGTGGACGGCCCGCTCGCGCACGGCCGGTTCGCGCTGGTGGTGCCGGTGCGCAGCGGCGAGGACCGGTACGTGGTCAAGGTCTCCTGGCTGGACGAGGACACCAAGCACGAGTCCACCGCGCTGCAACGGTGGGGCGGCTGCGGCGCGGTGCGGCTGCTCGCCGAGGACCCGGCCCGCGGCGCGATGCTGCTGGAACGCCTCGACGAGCACCGCACACTGGAGCGGGAGCCGCACGACGCGGCCTGCGAGATCGTCGGCAACCTGGCCAGGCGGCTGTGGGTGCCGCCACCGCCGAGCGTGCCCCGGCTGATCGACGACGCCCTGCTGTGGGCCGCCGACGCGCACCACGAGTGGGACCGGGTCGGCCAGCCCGTGCCGCACCGGCTGGTCGGCCGGGCGGTGCGCGCGCACATCGAGCTGACCTCCGGCGGCTACCGGCCCTCGCTGCTGCACCGCGACCTGGAGTTCGCCAACGTGCTGGCCGGCCGCCGCGAACCCTGGCTGGCCATCGACCCGAAGCCGATCTCCGGCGACCCGCACTACGAGCTGCTCCCGTTGCTGCGCAACCGGTTCGGCGAGCTCGGCGGCGCGGCCGGGCTGCGCAGGCGGCTGGCGCTGCTGACCGACGCCAGCGGGCTGGACCTGGCCCGCTCCCGGGAGTGGGCGCTGGCCAGGGCGGTGGACGAGTGGATCAGCGCGGTCGGGCAGGGGCCCGCGCACCAGGAACGGGCCGAGGTGGCCAAGACGCTGGCGGAGTGGCTGGCCGAGAGCTAGGCGGGGGCGGGACGGGCGCGAGCTAGTCCGGCACGCGCAGGCTGCCCTGGCCCACCTCGACGACCCCGCCCCACACCGTGACCTCCCGCGCCAGCCCACCGGCCGAGGTCACCGCGCAGTGCAGCTCCGACGGCCGCCCCACCCATTCCCCCTGCCGCACCAGGTACTCCGACCGCCCCTCCGCGGGCAGCAGCCCCCGCGCGACCAGCCACACCCCGAGCCCCAGCGCGGCCGAGCCGGTCGCCGGGTCCTCGCCGCCGGTGCCGCGGAACATCCGCACCGTCGCGGTCCGGGCCGCCGGGTCCCAGGCCACCGGCACGATGCCGCGGCCGAGCACCGCGGCGAGCACCAGCTCGGGCCGGGCGGTGGCGGCGGGCAGTTCGGCCGGGTCGGCCAGGAAGTAGTTGAAGTCCAGGCCGCAGCCCGCGATACCGGCCTTGACCGAGGCCTCGGCCGGGCGCAGGCCCACTGCCTCGGCCAGCACCCCGTTGTCCAGGTCCGCACCGAGCACGGGGGCGCCGCCGGTGAGCCGGGCGCCGCGCTCGTCGACCTCCACCGGCAGCAGGCCCGCGCCGCACTCCTGCACCGCGGTGCCGTGCCCGAGCACACCGTCCCTGGCCAGCACCCAGGCCGTGCCCACGCTGGGGTGTCCGGCGAAGGGCAGCTCGACCAGCGGGCTGAACGCGCGCAGCCGGTAGTCCGCGCCGGGCCGGGTGGGCGGCAGCGGGAAGGCCGTCTCGGAAAGGTTCAGCTCGCGCGCGATGGTCTGCATGGACCGGGTGTCCAGCTCCTGCGCGCCGTGCACCACGGCCAGCGCGTTCCCGGCGTAGGGCGTGGCGGTGAACACGTCCACGAGGTCCATGCGGAGGGTCTTGCCCGGTAGTGCCACGGCCGTGACGTTAGCCTGCGGTCATGCCAGGTCCGAACCGGGTTTTCGCCGCACAGCTGGCCGGTCTGACGGTCTTCGGACCGGACGGTGAGTCCATCGGCAAGGTCAGGGATGTGGTGGTGGGCCTACGGGTGGACCGCTCGCCGCCCAGGGTGCTGGGGCTGGTGGTGGAGCTGATCACCCGGCGGCGGATCTTCGTGCCGATGCTGCGGGTCACCTCGATCGAGCCCAGCGCGGTCGCGCTGGCCACCGGCTCGGTGAACCTGCGGCACTTCCACCAGCGGCCCAACGAGGCGCTGGTCATCGGCGAGCTGCTGGACGCGCACGTGACGCTGGCCGACGGCGGCTCGGCGGTGGTGGTCGACGCCGGGCTGGAACCCACTCGCACCAGGGACTGGCTGGTCAACAAGCTGGCCGTGCGGCAGCGGTCGGGGCGGCTCGGCAGGCGCGGGCCGGTGCAGGTGCTGGCCTGGGAGAAGGTGGGCGGACTGGCCCGCGCGCGGATCGCCGAGCAGCCGCAGGGCACCCAGCAGCTGCTGGCCGTCTTCGACGGGATGCGCGCGGTGGACGTGGCCTCCGCGCTGCACGAGCTGACCCCCAAGCGCCGGTACGAGGTGGCCGACGCGATGGACGACGAACGCCTGGCCGACGTGATCGAGGAGCTGCCGGAGGAGGACCAGAAGTCGCTGCTGCGGCACCTCGGCGAGGAGCGAGCCGCGGACGTGCTGGAGGCGATGAACCCCGACGACGCGGCCGACCTGCTGGCCGAGCTGGACGAGGGCGACAAGGACCGGCTGCTGGAGCTGATGGAGCCGGCGGAGTCCGCGCCGGTGCGCAGGCTGCTGGAGTACTCCTTTGACACCGCGGGCGGTCTGATGACGCCGGAGCCGATCGTGCTCGCCCCGGACGCCACCATCGCCGAGGCGCTGGCCAGGGTGCGCAACGGCGACCTGACCCCGGCGCTGGCCAGCATGGTCTTCGTCTGCCGCCCGCCCAGCGCCACCCCGACCGGCCGCTACCTGGGCTGCGTGCACTTCCAGCGGCTGCTCCGCGAACCACCCTCGGACCTGGTGGCGGGCCTGCTGGACAAGGACCTCTCCCAGCTCTCGCCGACCGCGACCCTGTCCGAGGTCACCCGCTACTTCGCCGCCTACAACCTGGTGTGCGCGCCGGTGGTCGACGAGGGCGAGCACCTGCTCGGCGCGGTCACCGTGGACGACGTGCTGGACCACCTGTTGCCGGAGGACTGGCGGGCGAGCGGCCTGCCCGACACCGAGGTCACCGAGGAATCGAGCACGGAGGACCGTTCCCATGCCTGAGCTGTTGCCCCGCCGCAGGCTCGACCAGCCCCGCCAGCCGCGCAGGCTGTCCTTCGACGTGGACCCGGAGGCCTTCGGCCGGTTCTCCGAGCGGATCGCCCGGTTCCTGGGCACCGGCACGTTCCTGTTCTGGCAGACCATGCTGGTGATCGTGTGGATCGGCTTCAACCTGCTCGCGGTGTCCCTGCGCTGGGACCCCTACCCGTTCATCCTGCTCAACCTGGCCTTCTCCACCCAGGCCGCCTACGCCGCGCCACTGATCCTGCTGGCGCAGAACCGCCAGGACGACCGCGACCGGATCTCCCTGGAAGAGGACCGGGCCCGCGCCGAACGCACCAAGGCCGACACCGAGTACCTGGCCCGCGAGCTGGCCGCCCTGCGCCTGGCCGTCGGCGAGGTCGCCACCCGCGACTACCTGCGCAGCGAACTGGACCGCCTGCGCACGGACCTGGCCGCGCTGGAGGGCGACCGCAAACCCAAGCGGGACAAGCGCGACAAAGCCGCGGACCGGGTCCGCGAGGATCCGCGCTGGGCGGATGACCGGGTCTAGCGCGCGGGCGGCGGGTCCCGCACTAGGCCTGGGCGCGCCGGTTCGACGCGACGGGTAGCTCGCCGTCAGCGAGCTGGGAACATGTTCGTCCCAACGAGTCCAGCTCCGCGCTGCCCAGCAGCGAGACGAAGTGCCTGCTGATCCCGCTGAGGTGGGTGTCCGCGGCCGACCGGAGCCGGTCGAGGCCGCGGTCGGTGAGCACCGCGACCACCCCCCGGCCGTCGCCGTCGGCCCGCTCGCGGCAGACCAGTCCGGCGCGTTCCAGGCGGTCGACCAGGCGGGTCACCCCGGAGCGGGAGAGCAGCACGGCTTCGGCCAGCTCGGTCATCCGCAGCTGGCGCTCCGGAGCCTCGGCGAGCTGGACGAGGACGTCGTAGGCGGCAAGGGACAGGCGCTGTTCGGTGATGAGCTCGGCTTCCAGCCATCGGGTGATGCGGGCGTGGGCGCGCAGGAACGCGCGCCAGGTCGCCAGCTCACTGCTGGTCGGTAATCGAGCCGTACCGGGGTCCGACACGATCCACCATGTTACGGAGAGCTGCAAACCGGTCGCGGAGTGCCCCGGCAATTCGGTCAAAAAAGTTGGCGGAGGCTGCCGGTGGGCAGGGTGGAACTACCGCTGGACGTAGCATGGCCAGGTGACCCCTTCCCGTGTCAGCCCTTCCGTCGACGCCATCCGCGAGGCCCTGTCCCACGTCCAGGACCCGGAGATCCGTAAACCGATCACCGAGCTGGGCATGGTCAAGGACGTCGAGGTGGCCGAGGACGGCTCGGTCGACGTCTCGATCTACCTGACGGTCGCGGGCTGCCCGCTCCGCGACAAGATCACCAGGGATGTCACGGAGGCGGTGTCCGCGGTCGCGGACGTCACCGGCGTGCGGGTGCACCTGGACGTGATGAGCGACGCCCAGCGCACCGAACTGCGCAAGAGCCTGCGCGGCGGCCAAGAGGAGCCGCGCATCCCGTTCGCCGAGCCGGGCTCGCTGACCAGGGTCTACTGCGTCGCCTCCGGCAAGGGCGGGGTCGGCAAGTCCAGCGTGACGGTGAACCTGGCCGCCGCGATGGCCGCCAAGGGCCTGTCCGTCGGCGTGGTCGACGCCGACATCTACGGCCACTCCATCCCGCGCATGCTGGGCGCCACCGGCAAGCCCACCCAGGTGGAAAAGATGATCATGCCGCCGTCCGCGCACGGCGTGAAGGTCATCTCCATCGGCATGTTCACCCCCGGCAACACCCCCGTGGTGTGGCGCGGCCCGATGCTGCACCGCGCGCTCCAGCAGTTCCTGGCCGACGTGTTCTGGGGCGACCTGGACGTGCTGCTGCTCGACCTGCCGCCGGGCACCGGCGACGTGGCCATCTCCATCGCCCAGCTGGTGCCCAACGCGGAGATCCTGGTGGTCACCACTCCGCAGCAGGCCGCGGCCGAGGTGGCCGAGCGGGCAGGTGCGATCTCGCTGCAGACCCGCCAGCGGGTGGCCGGCGTGATCGAGAACATGTCCTGGCTGGAGCTGCCCAACGGCGAGCGGATGGACATCTTCGGCACCGGCGGCGGCCAGATCGTGGCCGACTCGCTGAGCACCGTGATCGGTTCCCCGGTCCCGCTGCTGGGCCAGGTCCCGCTGGACCCGCGCCTGCGCGAGCAGGGCGACGCGGGCGAGCCGATCGTGCTGGCCGAGCCGGAGGCCGCGGCCGCCAAGGTGCTGCTCGGCATCGCGGAGAAGCTGAGCGTCCGCTCCCGCGGCCTGTCCGGCCGCCTGCTCAGCGTCAGCCCGGCCGGCCGCTGACCCCGCAGGCCCGGACGCGACTCAGGTGGCGTCCGGGTCGAACGGCGGGCGCTCGTTGTAGCCCAGGGGCCGCTGCACCGGGGGCTGCACCACGGGGGCGCCTGCCGGGCTCGGCGCGTGGCCGTTGGGCTTGTGGTGGAAGTCGTCTTCCACGTCGTTGAGCAGGTGCTTGGTCACCGCGCGGCGCGGGTCGAAGTCGCGGATCTTGCGCAGGTCCTCCAGCGGCTTGCGGAACTCCTCGAACTCCGGGCCGATCTCGGACTTGAGCTGCTCCCGCGCGCCGGTGGCGTACTCGCGCACCTTGCGCAGGGTCTTGCCCAGCCAGGCCGCGGCCTCGGGCAGGCGTTCCGGGCCGAGGATGAACAGGCCGGCGACGATGAGCACGAGGATCTCGGCCCAGCCAATGCTCTCGAACACCACGCCTCCCAGCTGTTCTCCGACGAGCCCAGACTAGTCGGACTTCAGCGTCACGTTGAGGGTCAACTGGCGGCCTTGCCGGGCCAGCAGCACCGGCACCGTGTCGCCGATCTTGTGCTGCTGCACCGCGACCAGCAGCTCGTCGGCGTTCTTCACGGTGCGCTCGCCCAGCTTCAGGATGACGTCGCCCTCCTGGATGCCCGCGGCGGCCGCCGAGCCGTTCTGCACCACGTTCTGCACCTGGGCGCCGCTGACGGTGGCGTTCATCACCGACTTGAGGTTCAGGCCGATGTCGGGGTGCTTGACCACGCCGCTGCGGATGAGCGCCTCGGCGATGCCCTTGGCGTCGTCGATCGGGATGGCGAAGCCGAGGCCGACCGAGCCGCCGCTGCGGGAGACGATGGCGGTGTTGATGCCGATCAGCGCGCCGGTGGAGTCGACCAGCGCGCCGCCGGAGTTGCCCTGGTTGATCGCGGCGTCGGTCTGCACCGCGTTGAACACCACGTCCTCGATCCGGAACGGGCGGTTCACCGCGGAGACGATGCCCTCGCTGACCGAGCCGGCCAGGCCGAGCGGGTTGCCGATGGCGATGACCTTGTCCCCGACCTGCAGGTCACCGGACTTGCCGATCTGCGCCACGGTCAGGTTCGACACCTCGACCTTGAGCACGGCCAGGTCGTTCTTGGGGTCGCGGCCGACGATCCGGGCCGGCGCGCGCTGGCTGTCGTGGAAGACGACCTCGACCTTGGCGTTCTGCGCGTTGGCGGCCATCTCGACCACGTGGTTGTTGGTGATCACGTAGCCCTTGCCGTCGATCACCACGCCGGAGCCGAGGCCGCCGCTGTCGCCGAGGCGGACCTCGATGGAGACCACCGAGGGCAGCACCTTCTTGGCCAGGCTGGCCAGCGAGCCGGGTTCGCGCTCCTTGCCGGGGGCGACCTCGGCCAGGGTGATGTCCGGGTCGTTGAGCGGGTTCGCGCCCTCCGCGGTGAGCCTGCCGATGACCCCGCCGACCAGGCTGATCACCAGCACGAACCCGACCAGGCCGAGCAGCGCGGCCGGGGTCAGGCGCTTGCCGAAGGCCAGTTCACGCAGGCTGAGCCGGGGCCCGGGGCCGGTGATCCGGGGACCGGTGTCCGCGGGCCGCTCGGTGACGGCGGTGGCAGGCGGGCCGAGCACGGCGCCGGCGGCCGGGTCGCGCCAGGCGGCGCCCTCGGGCGGGCCGTTGGCCGACCACAGCACCGGGTCCGGCTCGGGCCGGGGGTCCAGCGGCTGGTCGCCGGGCGGGCGCTGGAGCAGCTCCGGGGAACCCTCCGGGCGGCCGAAGGCCTTGGTCAGCGCCTCCGGCGGGGGCGTGGCCAGGTGGATGCCGTTGCCGGGGGTCTCCGGCCGGTGCGGGTCGAAGGCGCTGTCGACGCCGGTGGGGCGGCTGAACACCGCGGACTGCGCGGGGTCGACAGCGGGCCGGTGCAGCGGACGCGGCTCCAGCCGCGGCCGCTCATCCGCGCCGGGCTGACCAGGGCTGGACTGCTGCTCGCTCATCGTGTCCGAGCCTGCCAAACGGGTGGTGAAGTCCTCGTACGAGGGGAGAAGTCTTGATCTACCGGCCGGTCAGCTGCGCGGGCACGCCCGCGGGGACCTGGCCGATGATGCCGCCTTGCGAGGGCGTCTGCTTGACCTCGGCGGTGGGCGCGGAGGCAGCAGGCACGGCCAGGGCGAGCGCGCCGAGCATGAAGCCGGAGACGACCATGCCCGCGCCGTTGCGCACCCGGCGGTTGCCGAGGCCGTAGCGGCGCTGGCTGCCGAATGCCGGGCCCGCGCCGAAGGGGGTGCTGCCGCCCAGCACGGGGCCGGAGCCGAAACCGCTGGCCGGACGCGCGGCCGCGGCGGCCCGCGCCGCGTTGGGCCGCTGCACGGTGACCAGCTGACCGTCCTCGGTGACCGCCAGCTCCTCCGGCATGGCAGGCAGCTCGACCTCCTGCGGGATCGCGCACAGGGAGGCCATCAGGCGGTGGGAGATGCCAGGGGTGCCCGCGGACCGGACCGCGGCCTGGGCGGAACGCTGTGCGGAGACCTCGGCCGCGCACCGTGGGCACTTGGCCACGTGCGCGGACGCTCGGTCGTGGGCCACCGGCGACAGCTCCCCGTCGACGAACGCGACGATCGCGTCCGGGGTGAGGTGCTGTTCCGACCTGACCCAACCGCGCAGGTCCGTCATCCGTTCCCCTCCAGTGCCGCAGCGAGTTCGCGGTGCCGCTCCAGCGCCGCCTTCATTGCCTGCCGTCCCCGGTGGATCCGGCTGCGCACGGTGCCGAGCTTCACGCCCAGCGTCGCGCCGATCTCCTCGTAGGACAACCCCTCCACGTCGCAAAGAACAACAGCGGCGCGAAACTCCGGCGGGACCTCGTCCAGCGCGGCCTGCAGCTCGGGGCTGAGGTGGGTCTCCTCGTACACCTCTTCCGGCGTGGGGCCGTCGTCGGCGATCCGGTCCTGGTCGTCGGGCAGGCCCTCCATCTTGACCCGCTGCTTGCGGCGGACCATGTCCAGGAACAGGTTGGTGGTGATGCGGTGCAGCCAGCCCTCGAAGGTGCCCGGCTTGTACGCGGTCAGGTGCCGGAAGACGCGGATGAACGTCTCCTGGGTGAGGTCCTCCGCGTCGTGCTGGTTGCCGGTGAGCCGGTAGGCCAGCCGGTAGACCCGGTCGGCATGCTCCCGCACGACCTCGTCCCACGTGGGGACCTTCCACTCGGCCACCTCTGCCGGGACGGCGGTGGCCGTGCCGGTGGCCAGGCTTCTCTCCTGGGTACGCATCGTGCGGGTGGCACCTCCTGCGGGCGGTTCGCTCCGCCCTGTCGGATCAACGTGTCAGGGTTGGTCTTTAGTTCCCAGGACGCGCCACGGGCACTTCTGGTTCACCCCTCGACTCTTCTTCGACCTACTGTGTCCGAGGCCGGTGAGGGCGGGGTTAGAGCGAGCTGAGAGCAGCCTGAGAATCCTCCGGAACCGCCGTCCGGGTGTACTTGCCCGCCGTGTCCTGCCCCGATGGGCGTTCGATACGGCGCGTACACCCACGCGGTGAGTGGCTGCCAGTAACCTTCCCGCTCGTGACACCGGAGACGCCGACCACCTCAGCTTCGGCCGTGCGGGACTACGTGGAGGACTACCTCGCCGAGGACGAGGTGCTCGCCGCGGCCAGGGCCCGGGGGCGCGAGCTGGGCTGCATGCCGATCGCGCCCAGCGGCGGCTCGGCGCTGCGCTTCCTCGCGGCCGCGCTGCAGGCCAGGGTGGTGGTGGAGATCGGCACCGGCGCCGGGGTGAGCGGGGTGTGGCTGCTCCGCGGCATGGCCGCCGACGGCGTGCTGACCTCGATCGACGTGGAGCCGGAGCACCAGCGGGCGGCCCGGCGGGCGTTCGTGGCCGCCGGGGTCAGCCCCGGCCGCACCCGGCTGATCCTGGGCCAGGCCCTGGACGTGCTGCCCCGGCTCACCGACGGCGGCTACGACCTGGTGTTCGTGGACGCGGCCAAGGCCGAGTACCCGCGCTACCTGGAGGAGGGCGTGCGGCTGCTGCGCCCCGGCGGCGTGATCGCCTTCGACAACGCGCTCTGGCACGGCAGGGTGGTCGACCCCGCGCACAAGGACCCGGACACCAACGGCCTGCGCGAGGTGGCCAGGCTGGTCCGCGCGGACGAGCGCCTGGTCCCGGTGCTGCTGCCGCTGGGCGACGGCCTGCTGCTGGCCGCCAAGACCGGCTGACCGGCCTAGTCGGCCCGCACGCCCTTGCCGAGCACCACGATGCCGCCCGCGCTGACCGTGTAGCGCTCTCGGTCGGCCGCCTGGCTGACGCCGATGCCCGCGCCCGGCGCGACCACCACGTTCTTGTCCAGGATCGCGCCGCGGACCATCGCGCCGCGGCCGATCCGGACGCCGGGCATGAGCACGCTGCCCTGCACCTGGGCGCCCGGCTCGATGATCACGTCCGAGCTGATCACCGAGTTGCTGACCAGGCCGGAGACGATCGAGCCCGGTCCGACGACGGACTCCTGCGCGGTGCCGCCCTGGACGAACTTGGCCGGGGCCAGCGGTGGGGTGGCGGTGCGGATCGGCCAGGCCTGGTTGTAGAGGTTGAACACCGGGTGGATGGACACCAGGTCCATGTGCGCGTCGTAGTAGGCGTCCAGGGTCCCGACGTCCCGCCAGTAGCCGCGGTCCCGGTCGGTGGCGCCCGGCACGTTGTTGTCGGCGAAGTCGTAGACCGCAGCCTGGTCCCGCTCGACCAGCATGGGGATGATGTCGCCGCCCATGTCGTGGTCGGAGTCCGGGTTGGCCGAGTCCTGGCGCAGCGCTTCCAGCAGGGTCTCGGTGCGGAAGATGTAGTTGCCCATCGAGGCGAAGGTCACCTCGGGGTCGTCCGGGGTGCCCGGCGGGTCGCTGGGCTTCTCCAGGAACCGGGTGATCTTGCCGCTGGCGTCGGCGTCGATGCAGCCGAAGGCCTTGGCCTCCGCGCGCGGCACCCGGATTCCCGCCACGGTGACGCCCGCGCCGGAGTCCACGTGCTGGCGGATCATCTGTGCCGGGTCCATCCGGTACACGTGGTCGGCGCCGAAGACCACGATGTGGTCCGGCCGCTCGTCGTGCACCAGGTTCAGCGACTGGTAGATCGCGTCCGCGCTGCCGGTGTACCAGCGCGGACCGAGCCGCTGCTGGGCCGGGACCGGGGTGATGTACTGCCCGAGCACGCTGGACAGCCGCCAGGTGGTGGAGATGTGCCGGTCCAGCGAGTGCGACTTGTACTGGGTGAGCACGCAGATCTGGGTCAGGCCCGCGTTCACCAGGTTGGACAGCACGAAGTCGATCAGGCGGTAGTTGCCGCCGAACGGCACCGCGGGTTTCGCCCGGTCCGCGGTCAGCGGGAACAGCCGCTTGCCTTCCCCGCCGGCGAGCACGATTCCGAGAACGTGCGGCTGGCCTCTCACGATCACCGACCCTATATGTGACGCCCTTCGCCGACTAGCCTCCCGAAGCGTGCGAGTTGCGTTGCTGACACGGGAATTTCCGCCGGAGGTCTACGGCGGGGCTGGTGTGCACGTCGGGTTCCTGACACCGGAACTGCGGTCCCTGGTGGACGTTGACGTGCACTGCTTCGGCTCCGCGCGGCCGGATGCGGTCGCGCATTCGGTGCCACCCGGGCTGGAGAACGCCAACCCGGCACTGAGCACGCTGGGCGTTGATCTGTCCATGGTGGACGCCATCGGCAACGTGCAGCTCGCGCACAGCCACACCTGGTACGCCAACATGGCCGGGCACCTGGCCAAGCTGCTGCACGGCATCCCGCACGTGGTCACCGCGCACTCGCTGGAGCCGCGCCGCCCGTGGAAGGCCGAGCAGCTCGGCGGCGGCTACCGCCTGTCCAGCTGGGTGGAGCGCACCGCCTACGCCGCCGCGGACGCGATCATCGCGGTCAGCGAGGGCATGCGCGCCGACGTGCTGGACTGCTACCCGGAACTGGACCCGGCCAGGGTGCACGTGGTGCGCAACGGCATCGACAGCGCGAAGTACCACCCGGTCACCGACACCGACGCGCTGGAGCGCTTCGGCATCGACCCGGACCGGCCCACGGTCGCCTTCGTCGGCCGGATCACCCGGCAGAAGGGCGTCGGGCACCTGGTCGCGGCCGCGCACCAGATCGACCCGGACGCGCAGCTGGTGTTGTGCGCGGGCGCGCCGGACACCCCGGAGATCGCCGAGGAGACCGCGGCCGCGGTGGCCGAGCTGTCCGCGGTCCGGCCAGGGGTGTTCTGGATCCAGAAGATGCTGGCCCAGCACGAGGTGCGGCAGGTGCTCTCGCACGCCAGCGTGTTCGTCTGCCCCTCGGTGTACGAGCCGCTGGGCATCGTGAACCTGGAGGCGATGGCCTGCGGCACCGCGGTGGTGGCCTCCGACGTCGGCGGCATCCCCGAGGTGGTGGACCAGGGCGAGACCGGCCTGCTGGTGCACTACGAGGAGTCCGAGCCGACGGCCTTCCGGGCCGGCTTGGCCGCCGCGGTGAACGAGCTGCTGGCCGACCCGGCCCGCGCGCGGGCCATGGGCGAGGCCGGGCGGCGGCGGGCGCGGACCGAGTTCTCCTGGGCCGCGATGGCCGCGCAGACCGTGGACGTGTACCGATCCGTACTGGGCCAGGACTACGCCGAACGGTCGTGACGGTGATCACAGTTTGATCTTTCCGTAACCATACAACCCCGAAAGGCGATTCTGCGCCTTAGCCGGTAGAGGGACTTGATCTCCTACCGGAGGGGTTTTTGTGGCGGTGTGTGCCGACCTGGGCCGGAGCTCGGCCGTGCTGGCGGTGCTGCTGGTCAGCACCGCCTGCGGCGCGCAGCCCGAGCAGCCGAAGCCGGACCCGGCGCCGGTTCCGGTGGACGTGGCCATCGGCGGCAAGCGGCTCAACGGCGGTCAGCACCTCCAGTCCGCGGCCGAGGCGTCCATCACCAGGGCGCTGGCCCAGCAGAAGGTGGCCAGGTCGGGGGACGGCAGCGTGCACTGCTGGTTCGCCAAGGTGGACCCGAACGTGCAAGCCCAGGGCGGCCGCGCGGTCGACGTCACCGACACGCTGTGGTGCGGCCCGGTGCAGGTGCCGGGCACCGGACCGGCGCCGGACTGGATCCCGGTGCCGCTGGCCCAGCGGGACGGCCAGTTCTCCGTCGGCGAGCCGAAGCTGCCCGAGCCTGGCACCTCCAGCACCCCGTCCACCGAGATGGTGCGGGTGGACGGCACGGTGACCAAGCCGGGCGGCGAGGAGCAGCGCAGCGCCGGCCCCGGCTTCTTCGCGGTGGTCGCGGACAACGGCGGCAAGTCCAACGGCGACCTCGGCCTGATCCCGGCCGACGCGGTCCACCTCAGGGACGACTTCCTCACCGTGCGGGCCACCGGCTGGGGCAACCCGCAGCGGTTCACCCTGCCCGACGGGGGCGTGCTCAGCCCGGAGTCCGGCAGCAGGCTGGCCGTGCTGCGGCTGCACAGCGACCGGGTCAGCCAGCTGGAACAGGAGCTGACCGACCTGAGCTGGGGCCGGGGCGCGCCGCCGCGACCGGAGCTGGCGCTGGACCTGCCGGACGGCTGGCACGACGTGCCGGACTCACAACTGCCCCAGTTCGGCTCCTTCTTCCTGGTCTTCACCGTGCCGGTCAAGGACACCGGCCAGGCCGCGCCCCGGCTGGTGCTGCGCTCCAAGACCGGCCCCGGCTTGGAGCAGCAGGTCGACCTGCCCTCCGGCAAGGCTGCCCACCCGCTGCCACCGGCGCTGCGCAGGGCCTCCGGCGCGGCGGCCCAGCTCACCGCGAGCCAGGCCCTGACCTTCCAGCACGCGGGCAGCTCCGGCACCGCGAAGCTGACCGTGCAGGGCGTGCGGCTGGGCATGCAGCGGCCGGTGCTGGACAGCGCGGGCAGGCTGGACCTGGCGTCCGCGGCGCCGGGCAAGGCGCTGCTGGAGATCCGGCTCAAGGGCGAGGGCGGGCTGCCGGACGCCCTCGGCGGGCCGAGCACCGCCGAGCACATCCAGGTCAAGCTGCCCGGCGGGGCGAAGGCGCCGCTCAAGGGCGTGCGCTACGGCGGCGACGTCTTCCCGACCGCGCTGGTGGTGGAGGTGCCGCCGAACGCGCCCTCGGTGACGGTGTCCCTGGCCCCGGCCACGGTGACCCTGCCCAGCCGGGGCCCGTTCACCTTCGCCCCGGCCGCCCCGGCGATGACGCTGCCGTTGAACTTCTGAGCGGGTCGTTCCGCCCGCCAGGCCAGTCCGGCGGCCACCGCGGCGCCACCGGCGGCCAGCACCCAGCAGCAGGACATCGCGACCACGCCGAGCCAGCCGAAGGGCGCGTAGACCAGGCCGCCGAGGGTGCCGCCGACGCTGCTGCCCAGGTAGTAGCAGAGCAGGTAGATCGCCGAGGCCTGCCCGCGCGCGGCCGAGGGGGCGCGGGCGCCGACCCAGCCGCTGGCCACCGCGTGCACCGCGAAGAACGCGCCGGTGAGCACCACCAGGCCGGCCACGATCAGCACCAGGTTGTCCGACAGCGTCAGCAGCAGCCCGGCCAGCACCAGCGCGACGCAGCACAACAGCACCGGCAGCCGCCCGCGCCGGTCGGCCAGGCGTCCGGCCAGCGCCGAGCACGGGCCACCGGCGGCGTAGCAGAGGAAGACCAGCGCGACCACGGCCGGCGCGAGCAGGAACGGGGCCTGGGTGAGCCGGAAGGTGATCACGTTGTGCACCGCGACGAACACCCCGGTCATCAGCAGCGCCACCGCGTACGGGCCGTAGAGCACCGGATCGCGCAGCGCGGTGCGCACCCCGCCGAGCACCGCGGGCAGCCGGAGTCCGGGCCGTCCGGCGCGGGAGCTGGGCAGCAGCACGATCGCCAGCAGGCCGCTGACCGAGGCCAGCGCCGCCGCCGCGGTCAGCCCGGCTGGCCAGCCGCCCCAGCCGGTGGCCAGGCCGGAGATCACCCGGCCGGACAGTCCGCCCAGTGAGTTGGCCCCGACGTAGCGGCCCATCGCCGTGCCCACCCGGCCCGGCTCGACCTCCTCGGCCAGGTAGGCCATGGCCACCGCGGGCAGTCCGGCCACCGCGAGACCCTGCGCGGCGCGCAGCGCGAGCAGCGCGCCGAAGGACTCCGCCAGCGGGCAGAGCACCCCGATGCCGACCGCGGTGACCAGCGCGCCGATCATCACCGGCCGACGTCCCACCGCCTCGGACAGCATGGCCAGCGGCAGCACCCCGGCGGCCAGCGCGAGGGTGGCCAGGGTGACGCTCAGCGAGGCCTGCGCCTCGGTCAGCCGGAAGTCCCCGGCGAGCACCGGCAGCACCGACTGCGGCGCGTAGAGCAGGGCGAACACCGTGAACCCCGCAGCGGCGACACCGAGGGTCAGCCGGGTCTGCCGCCACCGCTCCGAGGTCATGGACCGACCGTAAGGAATCGTTTTCCCATACGTCCAATATCGGTATGTGCGAAAATCCATACCCTCATGGATGAGTCAACGGACGCGCTGCTCAGCGTGCTGGCGCCGCGGCTGGAGCTGCTGCGGGCGCTGGCCGAGCACCAGCACGTGACCAGGGCGGCCGAGTCACTCGGCGTGCCGCAGCCGACGGTGACCCGCTGGGTGGCCGAGCTGGGCCGCAAGCTGGGCGCGCCACTGGTCACCAGGCAGGGCAGGGGCATCCGGCTGACCAGGGCCGGTCAGCTGCTCGCCGAGGCCGCCACCGAGGCACTGGCCGCGCTGGAGGGTGGTTGCCGCCGGGCCGCCGAGGAGGTCGACCCGGAACGCGGGCTGGTGGCGCTGGGCTTCCTGCACGTCTTCGGCCGCTCGCTGGTGCCGGACCTGCTGCGCCGCTTCCGCGCTGAGCACCCCGGCATCCGGTTCAGCCTGGCCCAGGGCGCGCACGAGGCGGTGCTGGGCAAGCTGCTGCGCGGCGAGCTGGACCTGGTGCTCTCCGCGGCCCCGCCCAGCGGCTGGCCGGACCGGCTGCACCGGGTGCCGATCCAGGACCAGCCGGTGGTCGCGGTGCTGCCGGAGCGGCACCGGCTGGCCGGACGGCCGGAGATCGGCATCGCCGAGCTGGCCGAGGACGAGTTCGTGCAGCTGGAACCCGGCTTCGGCCTGCGGCTGATCACCGACGAGCTGTGCGCGGCGGCCGGGTTCACGCCGAAGATCGCGTTCGAGGGGCAGGAGATCGAGACCCTGCGCGGCCTGGTCTCGGCCGGGCTGGGTGTGGCGCTGCTGCCGCCCGCGGACCGGCTGCCGCCGCCGGGCGTGGTCGAGCTGGAGCTGACGCCCCGGCTGCGGCGGACCGTCGAGCTGGTCTGGCCCGCGGGTCAGCGGCTGCCGCCCGCGGTCCGCGCCTTCCGTGCCTTCGTCCTCCGGGCTCAGGAGTAGCTGGCCGCCAGCTCCACCAGGGTGCGCGCGGCGAACCCGGTGGCCCCGATGCTCACCTCGTCGTAGGCCTTCTCCGCCCGCGCCGGGCCCGCGATGTCCAGGTGCGCCCAGGGCAGTCCGGCGGCGAACTCGCGCAGGAACAGCGCCGCGGTGATGCCGCCCGGTCCCGGCGGGCACTGCCGCAGGTCGGCGATCTCACTGCGCACGTCCTCCTCGTGCGCCTCCAGCAGCGGCATCCGCCACCAGGCCTCGCCGACCCGCTCGCCGGCGCCGGTGATGCGCGCGGCCAGCTCCTCGTCGGTGGCGAACAGCCCGCCGGTGCGCACCCCGAGGGAGACCTTCATCGCGCCGGTCAGCGTGGCCACGTCGACCAGCAGGTCCGGCCGGTGCTTGGCCACGCCGTAGGCCAGCGCGTCGGCCAGCACCATCCGGCCCTCGGCGTCGGTGTTGGTGACCTCGGTGGTGGTGCCGCCGTAGTGCTTGACCACGTCGCCGGGCCGGTAGGCGGAGCCGGAGACGTGGTTCTCCGCGCAGGGCACCAGACCGGTCACCCGCACCGGCAGCTTGAGCGCGGCGATGCCGAGCAGCGCGGCGATCACCGCGGCGCCACCGGACATGTCGGTGCGCATCAGGTGCATGCCGGCCGCGGGCTTGATCGAGATGCCGCCGGTGTCGAAGGTGATGCCCTTGCCGATGAGCACCAGGTGCGGGGAGTCGGTGCTGATCCGCTCCGGCCGCCAGGTCAGCTCGACGAAGCGGGGCGGGCGGGCGGATCCGCCGCCGACGGCGAGCACGCCGCCGAAGCCCTGGGCGGCCAGCCACTTCTCGTCCCGGACGGTCACGGTCAGCCCGTCCACGCCCTTGCCGAGGCGGGCCGCGGTGCCGGCCAGCCAGGCTGGGTCCTTGACGTCCGAGGGGGTGTTAGCAAGATCACGTGCGATCGAGGTCACCCTGGCGCGTTGCGCGGCCGCGGCGACCGCGTCGGCCAGCTCCGGCGCGTCCACGCCCTCGGGCAGCAGCAGCTCCACCGCCTTGGTGACGGGGGCCTGCTTGGCTCTGGTGACCTTGAACTTGTAGCCGCCCAGCGCGACTCCGGTGGTGAACGCGGCCACCCGCTCGGCGTCGGCATCCGAGGGCAGCAGCACCTGGAGCTGCTTGGCCGGGGTGCGGCCGTTCTCCTCATCCGCGGCGGCCCGCGCGTCGGCCGCCCGGACCAGTGCGGCGCCCGCCGAACGCCAGTCCTTCACCGTGCCCGCGCCCAGTCCGAGCACCCAGGCCAGTCCGCTCTCCGCGCGCGGAACGATCTTGGTCTCCCCGGCCGCGCCGGTCAGCGCGAGGGCCTCGCGCCAGCCGTCCGGCAGGTCGAGGGAGTCCGCGCCGGTGCCGACCTCCGGACCCTGTTCGCCCTTGTGCGCCAACACGACCGTCGGCGCGGCCTGGCGCCGTTTGCGCGCGATCGTGACTTCGGGCACCGGGCTGGGCGCGGTGGGCACCACGGATGGCACTGAAGGACCTCCAGGCATAGCTGCGGAGACGCGAGCGGCGGATCTGAACCATCGCACACCGTCGGGTGAACGTAACAAGTCCCCGGCTTGCGTGGCGCAGGCCGGGGACTGAAGAAAAGCGGAACCTGGTTACGGCGGCGTCAGCCGGCGGCGGCCTTCAAGGCATCGCCCAGGTTGCTTGCCTCCTCCGCCGACATCTCGACGACGAGGCGCCCCCCACCTTCCAGCGGAACGCGCATGACAATGCCGCGGCCCTCCTTGGTGACCTCCAGGGGACCGTCACCGGTCCGGGGCTTCATGGCCGCCATCGCGTGCTCCCTCCGTCAACAACCTTCCCCGCCGGCACATCCCCCGACATACCGGTAGGTCTCCATTGTCCCCCATATGTACGCACCTGCGAAACCGAACCGATCATCTCGTGTCGCGCTCGGGCTGGTCGAGGAGTCTGATGGCTGACAGACTCGGCCGTCGTGCGGGCTCGTTCAGCTTTGTTCGACGTGTATGGCGGACATCTTCGTTCCAGGGGCGGTGCGGCGACCGTCGCCGCGCTGGTCCGGCTGTTGGAGCCGTTGGGTTTCGCCGCTCCTGCCGTGCGTACCGCGGTGTCGCGGACGGTCCGTCAGGGCTGGTTGAAGCCCGTTCGGCTGCACGGGAGCCCAGGTTACGCGCTCACCCCGCGTGCCGAGCGGAGGCTCGACGAGGCGGCCGCCCGAATCTACCGAACGCGTCCGTCCACATGGGACGGCCAGTGGCATCTGGTGGTGCTGGAGGCGCTCGTGACCCGGCCCGCGCGGGAGGAGCTCACTTCCTCGCTGAAGTTGCTGGGTTACGGAGAGTTGGGTCCAGTGACGTGGGTCGCACCCCGCGCTTCACCCGAGCTCAGCGAGCTGTTGAGGGCCGAGGAGATCGCCGCGCGCACCTTCTTCGCCGCGCACGAGGGCAGCGACGTGGAGCTGGCCGCGCGGGCCTGGGACCTGGACTCCCTCGGCGCGGACTACCAGCGGTTCGTGGCCGACTGGGAGCCTCGTCTGTCCGCTGTGGACCCGGCCGCGCCGCCCTCGGCCTTCGCCGCCTCCCAGGAACTGCTGCACGCCTGGCGAAAGTTCTTGTTCCGTGACCCTGGCCTGCCGCCGCAACTGCTGCCCGCGGACTGGCCGGGTCACACCGCGGCCCGGTTCTTCGACACCAGCACCCAGAAGCTGGCCAGGGGCGCGGTCGCGTTCCTGGACAGCTGTCTCGACTGACCACCCAACGCCGAGGAGTCCACAGTGCCGCTGCTCATCGACGACGCCGACGGTGTCCGCACGATCACGCTGAACCGGCCGGAGTCGTTCAACTCCTTCACCATCGAGATGAAGGAGGGCCTGCTGACCGCGCTGCACGAGGCGGGCCAGGACCCCGCGGTGCGCGCGCTGGTGCTCACCGGCGCGGGCAAGGCCTTCTGCGCCGGCCAGGACCTCAAGGAGCACATCGCGCTGCTGGAGGCGGGCGACCCGGCCCCGCTGGAGACCGTGCGCAAGCACTACAACCCGATGCTGCGCGCGCTGACCGGCCTGCCCAAGCCGGTGATCGCCGCGGTGAACGGGATGGCCGCCGGCGCGGGCGCCTCCCTGGCCTACGCCTGCGACCTGCGGATCGCGGCCGAGTCGGCGAAGTTCCTGATGGCCTTCGCCAACGTGGGCCTGACCGCGGACTCCGGCGCGTCCTGGACGCTGCCCCGGCTGATCGGCTACGGCCGGGCGATGGAGCTGATGCTGCTGGCCCAGCCGGTCACCGCGCCGGAGGCCAAGGAGCTCGGCATGGTCAACCGGGTGGTGCCCGACGGCGAGGCGCTGACCGCGGCGCAGGAGCTGGCCGCGCGGATGGCAGCCGGCCCGACCACGGCCTACGCCAAGCTCAAGGAGGCCATGCTGATCGCGGCGGGCTCGGACCTGGAGGCCGCGCTGGAGGCCGAGGCCCGCACCCAGGCCGAGGCCGGTCAGACCACCGACCACCGCGAGGCGGTCGCCGCCTTCGTGGCCAAGCGCAAGCCCACCTTCACCGGGAACTGACCCAGCAGTCCACGATGTGGTCGTCGACCATGCCGGTGGCCTGCATCAGCGCGTAGCAGGTGGTCGGCCCGACGAAGGCGAAGCCGCGTTTCTTCAGCGCCTTGGCCATGGCGGTGGACTCCGGCGTGATCGCCGGGACCTCCGCCATGGTCTTCGGCCGCGGCCCCGGCTCCGGCGCGAAGGACCACAGCAGCTCGTCCAGCGGCTGGTCCAGCTCGGCCACCGCGCGGGCGTTGCGGATCACCGCCAGGATCTTGGCCCGGTTGCGCACGATGCCCGGATCGGCCAGCAGGCGCTCGATGTCCGGCTCGGCGTACCCGGCGACCACCTCCGGGTCGAACCCGGCGAAGGCGGCCCGGAAGTTCTCCCGCTTGCGCAGGATGGTGATCCAGGACAGCCCGGACTGGAAGGCCTCCAGCGACATCCGCTCGAACATGGCCTGCTCGCCGCGCAGCGGGCGGCCCCACTCGGTGTCGTGGTACTCGACGTAGTCCGGGGTGGAGGCGCCCCAGGCGCAGCGCGGCCTGCCGTCGGGGCCGGCGAGCGCACCGCTCACGGGCGGCGGTCCCGGCACAGCCTGGCGAAGCGGTCCAGCGAGCGGCGCAGGCCCCAGGTGAAGGCCGGGCGGACCAGCGGCCAGCCGACCTTGCCCAGCGGGCCGTAGGGCAGGTCCAGGCGTTCCCACCAGACCAGCCGGGACAGCTTGTCCGAGGTGGGCTCGATCCGGAAGCCGCCGTCGCCGCGCAGCAGCTTGCCGGTGTGCCGGACCTGGCAGCTGCGTGGCGGGTCCCAGCCGGTGATCTCCATGGTGTCGAAGAAGCCCAGCCCGGCCACCCCGGTGAAGGCGACCATGGTCGAGCCGGTGCTCTGCCCGTCGCCGCCGGTGCGGTGGACCTGCGTGCCGAGCATCCACTCGCCCTGGTTGGCCCAGTCCGAGGCCACCGCCCAGGCCACCTCGGCCGGGGCGGGCACGGCCACCGTCAGGGTCACTTCCTCACTCACCGGCGCGCGCCTCCTGCTCCTGTGCTTCCAGTTCGGCGACCCTGGCCCGTAGCTCGTCCAGCTCATCGGCGGCGCGCTGCAGCACCCAGTCCACTTCGGACATCTTGTAGCCGCGGACGACCTGCTGGAACCGCACGGCACGCAGGTCCTCGCCACTGACCTCCGAGGACGGCAGCTCGGTCGGCGTGGCCCCAGGGGCCAGCGGCGCGAGCTGCTCGCCGCGGCCGAAGACCAGGGAGGCGATGAGGAAGACCACGGCCGCCACGAAGATCATGACGACGAGGTAGATGAGGGCGGTGGTCACGCCTGTAGATGGTGGCATGGACCACCGTCAGCTGCCTCAGGCGGCCGACAACACGAAGCAGCGCCTGGTCAGGTGCACCAGGTAGGCCAGCACGAACGAGGCCGCCATGCTGGTCAGCAGCGCGGAGGGGTGCAGCATCAGCCCGTCCATGGCCATGCCGCCGATCACGATGGGCAGCTGGAGCACCAGGTAGCCGCCGAGCATGATGGTCATGAACGCGCCTGCCGAGCGGCCCAGCAGCCGGGCCGAGACCCAGCGCTGCGCGACCCGCTTGCCGATCACCAGCGCCAGCAGCGCGAACACCGCGATCAGCACCCAGACGTAGTCGATGGCGTTGGTGAGCATGAGAAACCAGTCCGGCGGCAGGGCTCCACCCTGCCAGGACGCGCCTTCCCACAGCTGCCGGGAGGCCTGGTGGATCACGTGGATCAGCGGGATGGCCAGCAGCAGCGAGCGGATCGCGTGCGCGCCGTGCGCGGCGGCCAGCTCGGCCTGGTACTCGCGGGCGATCATCGGGATCGGGCCGAACTCGCGCACCGCGCGCGCCTCGGCGTCGGCGATCCCGGCCTCGGCGTAGGCCTCGGCGACATCGCGCAGGCTGTGCTCAGCCTCGGCCAGCAGGTCGGCCTTGGCCGCCTTCGGACCGCTCAGTCGCGAGTCCAGCTCGCTCAGGTAGGACTCGATCAAGCCTTTGCAGGCCATGGTCCGCCTCCGAGTACACCCTCGATGGCCGCGGTGAACTCACGCCAGGCGGTGCGTTCCGCGGCCAATGCCCGCTTCCCGGCGCCGGTCAGCTGGTAGGTGCGCCGTTGCCGCCCGGCAACCGTACTCCACTCGCTCCGGACGTACCCGGCTCGTTCGAGCCTGCGCAACGCCGGGTAGACGGTGCCGGTCGGCAGGTCGAGCGCTCCCCCGCTGAGCAGCTGCAATGCCTCGATGATCGCGTAACCGTGGAGCTCCCTGCCGTCGAGAGTGGCCAGCAGCAGGGCGTCCAGGTGCCCACGTAGAGCGTCCGACTTCACACAATCAGTGTAGGGGAGCCTAAGTAGATCAGGTAGTCCCACTACACATGCGATGGATCTCACTCATCGGCGGCCGGTCCGCCAGCGCGATCTCGGTGGCATCCGGCAGCCATTCTCCGGCCACCTGAGTGAACTGCGTGTAGGCGCCCGCGTCCGCTTCGATCCCGCAGCGGGCCAGCGCGGTGCCCAGGATCTGCCTGGCCATCACGCCGAGCTGGGCCAGCGAGCGGTTGCGGTGCTTGCGTACGCCGAGGTTGACCTGGGCCAGGCCGTCGAGGCCGTAGCGGGCGTGCGCGTCCAGCAGCAGACCGATCTCCACGCCGTAGCCGGGTGCGAAGGGCACCGCGCACAGGAAGTCCCGCCGGGCCGCGTACTCCCCGCCCAGCGGCTGCACGATCCCGGCCAGCTCCGGCCGCAGCGCGTTGAGCACCGGCCGGGCCAGCAGCTCGGTGACCCGGCCGCCGCCCTCGCTCTCCAGCCGCAGCGGACGCCGGTAGAAGCCCTTGACCAGCGCCACCGCCGGCTCGGTGAGCAGCGGGCCGAGCAGCGCGGGCAGGAAGCCGGGGTCGAAGTCGACCAGGTCGGAGTCCAGGAAGACCACCAGGTCGCCGGTGGTCGCGGCCAGCGAGCGCCACAGCGCCTCGCCCTTGCCCGGCCGCACCGGCAGCTCCGGCAGCACGTCCTCCCGGCGCACCACCCTGGCCCCGGCCGCGGCGGCCACCTCGGCGGTGGCGTCGGTGGAACCGGAGTCCAGCACCACCAGCTCGTCGGCCAGCGGGTCCGGCCCGCTGGCCATCGGCAGCAGCGCGGAGACGATGGCGCCCACCGTCTTCTGCTCGTCCAGCGCGGGCAGCACCACGCTCACGGTGCGCCCGTCCTTGGCCCGCACCAGCTCCTCGACGCTCCACTGTGGACTCTGCCAGGTGTGCGCCGCGAACCAGTCCTCGATGCCTTGCCGCACAAGGCTCCTCTCAGGTCAGGGCGCGCAGCACCGCGGCGGGCGGCCTGCTCCCGTTGATACTGGCGGCCATCTCCAGCGCCTGCCGGACCCTGGGCACCTCGCGGGTACGCACCACCTGGACCCCGTGCCAGGCCGCGAGCGCGGCCACCGCCAGTGCCGCGTCGCCGGAACCGTTGTCCGGCAACGTGACCAGCCGAGGCCACGGCACCGGTTCGGCCAGCCGCTGAAGCAGGTCGCCCCCGGCCGGGCAGTCCAGCAACCCGGTGCCGCCCGGCGCAAGCCCGGCGGCGATCAGCGCCGCCCCGTGCCGGGCCGCGGCCGCGGCGGTCGCCGGATCCGCGCCGGTGACGTCCAGCAGGTCCGCCCCGGCCGCGCACAGCCCGGCCGGATCGCCGGGGGTGGCGGCCAGCGCCAGCTTGGGATGCCGGGCGCGGACTTCGGCCACGAAAGCCGGGTCGGCCGCGCCCAGGTCGAGCAGATCCGCGCCCTGCGCCAGCGCCGCGTCCACGGCGGCCGCGGTGGGCTCGACCTGGGCGAGCACCAGCGCGCGGTCGGCCGGCAGGTCCCGGCCGGCCAGGGCGAAGCGGAGAGGTGTCACCTCCCGATCGTGCCACGAGGGCCGCACTGTGATTCCGGCCACAATCACGTCACCTCTGTGGTCCGCGCCACTTTTACCTACTGACCGGTAAGGGTCAATGGAGGTCACATGCGTCGGTTCGTCCTTCTCCTGCTGGCAGCGCTCACCGCGCTGGTGACCAGCGGATCGCTCGCCCCGGTGGCGAGCGCGGCTCCGGCTGGCCCGGAGTTCCTGACCATCACCAGCAAGGACGGGACGAAGCTGGGGGCGCACCTGTTCCGCCCGGCCGGACCCGGTCCGCACCCGGCGGTGGTGCTGATCTCCAGCTGGAGCGTGAACAACCTGGAGTACATCGCGCAGACCCGCAAGCTCGCCGAGGCGGGTTATGTCGCGCTCAGCTACACCACCCGCGGCTTCTGGGAGTCCGGCGGCACCATCGAGGTGGCCGGGCCGGAGGACATCCAGGACGCCTCCTCGGTGGTGGACTGGGTGCTGGCCAACACCAGCGCCGACCCGGCGAAGATCGGCATGGCCGGGGTCTCCTACGGCGCGGGCATCAGCATGCTCACCGCGGCCAAGGACAAGCGGGTGCGCGCGGTGGCCGCGCTGAGCGCCTGGGCCGACCTGGCCGCCGCGCTGCTGCCCAACCAGACCTGGAGCCAGCAGGCGATCGGCCTGCTCGCCCTGGCCGGCAGGCTCACCGGCCGTCCCGGCGCGAAGCTGGAGCACACCCTGGCCGCCTACGAGCGCAACGACCGGGCGGAGGCGATGAAGTTCGCGCCCGAGCGCAGTCCGGCGCACCAGCTGGCCGGGCTGAACGCGAACAAGCCCGCGGTGCTGATCGCCAACGGCTGGTCGGACAGCCTGTTCCCGGCCGGGCAGCTCGCCGACTACTACAACCAGCTCCAGCTGCCCAAGCGCCTGGAGTTCCAGCCCGGTGACCACGCGGTGCCCGAGCTGACCGGCATCATCGGCCTGCCGAATGACACCTGGACCTCGGTGCACCGCTGGTTCGACCGGCACCTGCGCGGCCAGGCCAACGGCATCGACAAGGAGCAGCCGGTGCAGGTCCGCCCGACCCTGGGCGGTTCCTGGAAGGGCTACGACAGCTGGGCCGCGCTGGAGGCCGCGCCGAAGAAGCTGTACCTCTCCGGCCTGACCCCGGTGCTCAACCGCACCGGCGAGCTGGTCAGCTCCGCCCGCACCGGCTGGTCGCACAAGGCCGACGCAGGCGTCGACACCCTCGCCAACGGCGGCACCGCGATCCTCACCGGCGGCGCGGAGGCACTGGGCATCCCGCAGTTCGCCTGGCTGCCCGGCGTGCTGCGCACCAACGCCGGCGTCTGGCAGACCCCGGAGCTGACCAGCCCGGCCACCGTCCGCGGCACCCCGAGGCTGCACCTGACCGTCACCCCGAGCAGCGCCCGCGCCACCGTGGTCGCCTACCTCTACGACGTCGGCCCCACCGGCACCGGCCGCCTGCTCACCCACCAGCCGCACACCCTGCTGGAGGCCACTCCAGGCAAGCCCACCACCCTGGACATCTCGCTGGACCCGCTGGTGCACCCGGTTCCCGCCGGGCACCGGGTCGCGGTGGTGGTGGACACGGTGGACGGGCTGTACCGGGGCGAGAGCAAGGTCGGCTCCTCGGTCACCTTCAGCTCGCCCGCGGACAACCCGTCCCGGCTCGATCTGCCGCTGGGCTGAACTGTCGGTGGCCGGGTCTAGCTTCGGCCGCATGGCGACCGAGTGGAACCTGACCATCGACTGCACCGACCCGGTCCGCATGTCGGCCTTCTGGGAGGTGGCTCTTCGCTACGTGAAGAAGCCACCTCCCCAGGACTGGGACAGCTGGCAGGCCTTCTTCGAGTTCAAGGGCTACGAAGACACCGAGGACTTCTTCGAGGGCGCTTACCTGTCGGACCCCGACGACGTGCGCCCGAGCCTCTTTTTTCAGGAGGTCCCGGAAAAACACCAGGGCAAGAACTGGTTCCACCTGGACCTCAAGGTCAGCGGCGGGCGGACCCGGCCCGCGACGGAGCGGGTGCCGCTGATCGAGGCGGAGGTGGCCCGGCTGACCGCGGCCGGTGGGCGGGTGCTGCGCCGGGTGGAGCAGGACGGCGCACTGGACTTCGTGGTCATGCTGGACCCGGAGGACAACCAGTTCTGCGTCGCCTGAGCCGCGACCACGCTCCGCGATCAAGGGGGTTCACCTGTCCGGGGAAAGGGCTGGGTTCCTAGAGTGCGGGCCCATGTCGCGCAGCTTCCGGGTGGACATCGAGCTGGCTGAGTCGCGTCACGAGGATGTGGCGCTGAGTTGGGGTGGGTGGTCCTCGCAGCGGCGGCGGGATGTGCCGGGGTTCGGCTGGGACGTCGAGCTGCCGGTGGTGGTGCGGTTGCTGGAGGCGATCGAGCGCGGGCGGACCTCGGCGGCGGAGGCGCGGGCCGAGCTGCTGGCGGCGGCGCAAGCCTGTGTGCCGCACAGCGGGTGCTGTCCCCGGTGTGAGGACCGGGCCGAGGGGTACCGGCGGGCGCTGGCGGAGTTCGAGCAGGCGCGGCGGCGCTTCGCCGACTCGGTGCGGTACCCGTTCCTGGTCAACAGCGGCGTGCTGCACCGCTGGGACTGCGCGACCGTGCCGGGCGCGGGGCCGACCCATCCCGGGCGCAGCCTGCAGCAGTACGTGCACGAGGCGCGCTACTCCTGGCACCCCGGCCAGCGGCGGCTCAGTGACGCAGAGGCGTCCCGGCTGCCGCCGGAGCGCCACTGCGTCACCTGCCGTCCGCTGATCCGCGACTCAGGGCACTAACCGACCCCGCGCTCGGCGAAGGTCTTCAGCGCGCGCAGCGGGTCCTCCTCGACGAAGACCAGGTCGCGGTACTTCGGCGCGACGAACTCCTCCTCGACCGCGTGGTTCACGAACTCACGCAGCCGCTGGTAGTAGCCGTCGACGTCGAGCAGCGCGATGGGCTTGCGGTGGATGCCGAGCAGCGCCCAGGTCCACACCTCGAACAGCTCCTCGAAGGTGCCCAGGCCGCCGGGCAGCGCGATGAAGGCGTCCGACAGCGCGGCCATCTTCGCCTTGCGCTCGTGCATGTCGGCCACCACGTGCAGCTCGGTGAGCCCGTGGTGGGCCACCTCGCGGTCCCACAGCCCCTGCGGGATCACGCCCTGCACCCGGCCGCCCGCGGCCAGCGCCGCGTCCGCCACCACGCCCATGGTGCCCACGCTGGCACCGCCGTAGATGAGCTCCACGCCCTGTTCAGCCAGGACCGTGCCGAGCCGCCGCGCGGCCTCGACGTACTTCTCGCCCTTACCCGGGGACGAACCGCAGAAGACGCAGACCTTCATCTCAGTGCGCGTCCTGCCAGGCCTTGTAGGCCTCCTCGACCACGCGCACCGCGTCGTCGATGTCGTCGGTCAGGTGCAGCAGGGCCAGGTCCTTCTCGCCGATCTTGCCGGAGCCGGCCACCGAGTCGCGCAGCCAGTCGTAGAGGCCCCGCCAGTAGTCCACGCCGAAGAGCACCACCGGGAACTTGGTGACCTTCTTGGTCTGCACCAGGGTGAGCGCCTCGAACAGCTCGTCCAGGGTGCCGAAGCCGCCGGGCAGGCAGATGAAGGCCTGCGAGTACTTCACGAACATGGTCTTGCGGGTGAAGAAGTAGCGGAAGTTCACGCCGAGGTCGACCCACGGGTTGAGGCCCTGCTCGAACGGCAGCTCGATGCCGAGGCCGACCGACATGCCGCCGGCCTCCTGGGCGCCGCGGTTGACCGCCTCCATCGCGCCGGGGCCGCCGCCGGTGATCGAGGCGAACCCGGCCTCGGCCAGCGCCTTGCCCAGCTTGCGGCCGGTCTCGTACTCGGGGTGGTCCCGGCCGGTGCGGGCCGAGCCGAAGACGGTGACCGCCCTCGGCAGCTCGGCGAGCGCGCCGAAGCCCTCCACGAACTCGGCCTGGATCCGCAGCACCCGCCACGGATCGGTGTGCACCCAGTCGGAGGGGCCGCGGGAGTCGAGCAGTCGCTGGTCGGTGGTGGTGGACTCCACGCTGCTGGAGCGGCGGAGGGTGACCGGGCCGCGCTGCTTCTCGCGCACGTCCACATCGGGGCTGGACGCGAGGTCCTTCGGGTCGAGCGTCATAGCACACAGCCTAGGTCGTGTCCGCACAGTCCCGTCCGCGAGAGTCGTGATCGGTTCGGTCGCTGGCGGTGCGGCCGGAACGTCCTCATACCGGGTGTATTCGGGCGTTCCGGACGTGCCGCCAGCGACCGAACCGGCACGGCTGTCGCGGGCGGAACTGTGCGGACACGACGTGGTGAGGCCCGAACCGTGAGATCCGGTTGCGGGCTGGCCGGCACCGGGGCATCATCTTCCACGTAAGAGATTGAAAGTTGGACAACATGCTTCGGAGAGTCCCGTCATGAGCCAGCCCAAGGTCGCCGTCATCTACTACAGCTCCACCGGCAGCGTGCACTCCCTCGCCCAGTCGATCGCCGAGGGCGCCGCGGGCGCGGGCGCGGAGGTCCGGGTGCTGAAGGTGCCCGAGCTCGCCCCGGCCGAGGCCATCGCGAGCAACCCGGCCTGGCAGGCGCACGCCGAGGCCACCAAGGACGTGCCGGTGGCCACCGCGGCGGACGTGGAGTGGGCGGACGCGGTCATCTTCGGCACGCCAACCCGCTTCGGCAACGTCTCCAGCCAGCTCAAGCAGTTCCTGGACACCCTGGGCGGCCTGTGGGCCCGCGGCGCGCTGGCGGACAAGGTGTACTCCGGCTTCGTCTCCACCGCGACCCTGCACGGCGGCCGCGAGTCCACCCTGCTCGCGCTGTACAACACCGTGCACCACTTCGGCGGCATCCTGGTCACCCCCGGCTACACCGACCCGATCCAGTTCGCCACCGGCACCCCCTACGGCGCCTCGCACGCCGACGCCCAGGGCCAGAACCCGATCAGCGAGGACACCCACGCCTCCGCCCGCTACCAGGGCAAGCGGGTGGCCGAGCTGACCGCGCGGTTCCTCGGCAGCTCCTGAACACGGCCGACCGGCCCCTGGCAGCGTTGCCAGGGGCCGGTCCCGCTCGCGTTCAGCTGACATCCCGGCGGCGCACCAGCCACACCGTCAGCGCGGCGAAGGCCAGGGTGTACGCGCAGGCCATGCCGACCGCGGGCCAGGCGGTGAGGGTGTCCACCACGCCCGGCGCGCCGCCCTCGGTCACCGGGGTGGCGCCCAGCGCGGCCACCACCGACCCGGCCACGGAGCCGGGCATCAGGTCGGTCACCGGCGCCAGCCAGTCCAGCGCGCCGGCCACCCCGCGCAGCAGGTTCTCCACCGCCAGCACCCACACCACGCCGAGGCCGACGGCCAGTGCGGGACTGCGGGAGAGCGTGCCGAGCGCGACCCCGGCGGAGACCCACATGCCGAGCACCAGCAGCGCGCCCGCGACCGCCCGCAGCACCTCGCCCACCGGTGGGAAGACCAGCACCTGCCCCTCGGCCAGCGCGACCGCGGTGGAGATGCCCAGGTCCACCACCAGGGTGGCCAGCACCACGGTGAGCACCACGGCGGCCAGCCCGGCCACCGTGCCGGCGAGCACGCTCAGCCGTCCCCGGCCCTGGGTGAACGCGGTTTTCCAGGTGCCCCAACCGAATCCGCTGCCGGTGGCGAGCGCGCCCAGGGTCAGCATGATCGCCCCGCCGAACATCGGCGTGCCCTGCGCCAGCCCGACCGGCACCCCTGCGGGCAGCAACCGCTCCAGCAGCAGCTCTTTCGGCGTGCCCGCGGCGAATCCTGAACCGTCTACATAGGACAGATAGTTGAACACGTAGACGAAGATGATGTTGAGCACCAGCCAGGCCCCGCCGATCACCCAGACCGCTGGCCATTTCCGCAGCCGGAAGAGTTCCGCGCGACTGGTCGCGAGCACGGCGTTCATCGGTTGTCCTCCTTGGTCATCTCGAAGAAGACCTCTTCGAGCGAGCGTTCCACCGGCCGGATCTCGTGCACGTCCACCTGGGCGGCCACCAGCGCGCGGTTGACCTCCGCGCCGCGGGCGGGATCCACCCGCAGCTGCATCGCACAGTCCACAATGGACACGTTGTCGTCACCGGCCACCCGCATGGCCACCGCCAGCGCCACGTCCAGCGGGTCGGCCCGCACCAGCAGCCGTCCGCCGCCGCGCAGCTCGCCCACGGTGGCCTCGGTGACCAGGCGGCCGCGCGAGATCACCCCGACCCGGTCGCAGATCTCCTGCACCTCGCTGAGCTGGTGGCTGGACAGCAGCACGGTCTGCCCGGCCGCGGACAGCTCCGCGATCAGCTTGCGCATGTCGCTGACGCCCGCCGGGTCCAGGCCGTTGGTCGGCTCGTCCAGGATCAGCAGCTCCGGGTCGCCGAGCAGGGCCGCGGCCACGCCGAGCCGCTGCTTCATGCCCAGGGAGTAGGAGGTGAACCGGTCCTTGCCCCGAACGCTCAGGTCCACCTTGGCCAGCGCGTCCTCGACGTGCGCCGACCGCAGGCCGCGGTGCCTGGCCAGCGCGCGCAGGTTGTCCCGGCCGCTGAGGTAGGGGAAGAAGCCCGGCCCCTCGATCAGCGCGCCGACCAGGCGGTTGGCCGCCGGGGTGCCCGCGCGCTCGCCGAGCACGGTGGCGGCGCCGCTGGTCGGGCGGACCAGGCCGAGCACCATGCGCAAGGTGGTGGTCTTGCCCGCGCCGTTGGGGCCGAGGAAGCCGTAGACCTCGCCCCGGCGCACGGTCAGCCCGACCCCGTCCACCGCGAGGTGGCCGCCGTAGCGCTTGGTCAGTTTCCTGGTGTGCACCGCGGCCAGTTCCGGCGGTGCGAGCGGTGGTGCGCTCAGCTGCGTTGTCATGGGAGAAGCGTGTCGGCGGACGTGCTGCCGGGGCGTCACCGTGACGGCGGCTTGGCGCCTACGCGGGATCGCGTAGGCCGGGTACGCGCCGCTGGGGACGCCGGATCCACTTCGCGCTCCTATCGTCTGCTGACGTGAGCACCACTGCCGAGCGGCCGTCCCCGTGGGACGTGTGGCCCGCCCTGCCGTTCCTGGCCGCCGGCCTGGTCGGCACCCAGGCCGCGGCCTTCTTCCAGCCCGAGGCCCGGCCGCCCGATGTCCTGACCTACGTGCTGATCGTGCTGGCCGCGGGCGCGCTGGCGGTGCGGCACTGGCCCGGCCCCGCGCTGGTGGCCAACGGGGTCGCGGTCACCGCGTACCTGACCCTGGGCTACCCGTGGGGGCCGATCCTGTTCGCCGTGCCCGCGATCGTCTGCCTGGTCTCCATCCGCTGGCCGGTGCGGCGGGCGGTGGCCGCGGTGGCCGCCTACCTCGGCGTGCTGATCGTGGCCATGTTCACCAAGCACCTGCAGGAGAACACCCTCGGCGACCCAGTGCGGCTGCTCACCGTGACCCTGGTCTGGGTGCTGATCCTGGCCGCGGCGCTGGTGCTGGGCACCGCGATCCGGATGCGCAGGGCGGCCAGGGCGGATGTGCGGATCGAGCAGGCCAGGCGGGTGGCCTCGGAGGAGCGGCTGCGGATGGCCCAGGACCTGCACGACACCATCGGGCACGGGCTGGCGGTGATCGCCATGCAGGCCGGGGTCGCGCTGCACGTGCTGGAGCGCAGTCCCGGCGAGGCCAGGGCCGCGATGGAGGCGGTGCGCGCGACCAGCCGGGAGTCGCTGGAGAACCTGCGGTTCGCGCTGGAGGCGCTGCGCAGCCCCGGCTCGGCGGAACTGCGGCCCGCGCCGGGCCTGGCCGAACTGCCCCGGCTGGTGGACCGGGTGCTCGCGGGCGGGGTCGAGGTCAGCCTGGACGGCGCGGCGGGCGAGCTGCCGCAGCCGGTGGACGCGGCGGCCTACCGGATCGTGCAGGAGGCGCTGACCAACGTGCTGCGGCACGCGCTGGGCGCGAGTGCGCACATCCGGCTGGCGCGCACCGAGGAGGAGCTGCTGATCGAGGTCACCGACAGCGGCGGCGCGGGCGGCGGGGTCCCGGCCGGCGCGGGCTCGGGCATTCGCGGGATGCGCGCCCAGGCCGGGGCGCTGGGCGGCACACTGTCCGCGGGCCCCCGCACCGGCGGTGGCTTCGCGGTGACCGCGCGGCTGCCGCTGACCGGGGAGGGCGCGTGAACGTGATCCGGGTCGTGGTCGTGGACGACCAGGCGCTGGTGCGGGTCGGCGTGCGCACCCTGCTGGGTTCGGAGCCGGACACCGAGCTGGTCGGCGAGGCCGCGGACGGCCGCAGCGGGGTGGCCAGGGTGCGCGAGCTCAAGCCGGACGTGGTGCTGATGGACATCCGGATGCCGGACCTGGACGGCCTGGCCGCGTTACGCGAGATCACCGCGGACCCGGTGCTGCACGAGGTCAGGGTGGTCATGCTGACCACCTTCGGCCTGGACGAGTACGTCTTCGAGGCACTGCGCAGCGGCGCCAGCGGCTTCGTGCTCAAGGACGCCGAGCCGGAGGAGATGCTGCGCGCGGTCCGGGTGGTGGCGGGCGGCGGCTCGCTGCTGTCCCCGTCGGTGACCCGAAGCGTGATCAGCCGCTTCGCCCGTCCCGGCCCCGCCCCGGTCAGCCACCCCGGCGTGGCCCACCTGACCGACCGGGAACGCGAGGTGGTCGGCTGGGTCGCCACCGGCATGTCCAACGACGAGATCGCCGCCCAGCTGGTGGTCAGCAGCGAGACCGTGCGCACCCACGTCAGCCGAGCCATGCTCAAGATGCACGCCCGCGACCGCGCCCAGCTGGTCGTCTTCGCCCTGCAGTCCGGACTGGGGCTGTGACATTGGCGTGCTCCGCACGCGGGATTTTTCCGCTCCTGAGTCGTGCGCCCGCCGTGTCGCTGCGCGCCACGCCTCTTTCGCACAAGGTCAGCGCGGGTGGTGGGTCAGCCGGTGATGAACCTGCGCAGCACGTCGGCGCAGTGGGTGATGCGCGGGGCGGGCACGTGTTCCTCCGGGGTGTGGGACAGGGCGGGGTCGCCGGGGCCGAAGTTGACCGCGGGCATGCCCAGGGCGGCGAAGCGGGCCACGTCGGTCCAGCCGAGCTTGCCGACCGGGTCCGCGCCGGAGGCGGCGAGCAGCTGCTTGGCCTCGGGGGCGTGCAGGCCGGGCAGGGCGCCCGCGGAGACGTCGACCACGGTGACCTCGAAGCCGGCGAAGACCTCGCGCAGGTGCGCCTCGGCCTGTTCCGGGGAGCGGTCGGGGGCGAAGCGGTGGTTGATGGTGACCACGCACTCATCCGGCACCACGTTGCCCGCGACGCCGCCGCTGACCTTCACCGCCTGCAGGCCCTCGCGGTAGGTGCAGCCGTCGATCTCCAGCACCCGGGGTTCGTAGCCGGTGAGCCGGTTGAGCACCTCGTTGGCGGCGTGGATGGCGTTGCTGCCCATCCAGGCGCGGGCGGTGTGCGCGCGCTTGCCCGCGGTGCGCACCTCGATCCGGATGGTGCCCTGGCAGCCCGCCTCGACCACCGCGCCGCTCGGCTCGCACACGATGGCCAGGTCCGCGGCCAGCCACTCCGGCAGCTCGCGCTCGATCCGGCCAAGGCCGTTGCGGACCGCCTCGACCTCCTCGCAGTCGTAGAAGACGAAGGTCAGGTCGTAGGCCGGGTCGGTGACGGTGGCGGCCAGGTGCAGCATCACCGCGTCGCCGCTCTTCATGTCCACCGTGCCGCAGCCGTGCAGCACCAGGTCCTCGCCGGAGCCGGTGCGGCGGTGCGGCACGTTGTCCACGATCGGCACCGTGTCCAGGTGCCCGGCGAAGATGATCCGGGACGGCCTGCCCAGGTTGGTGCGGGCCAGCACGGCGTCGCCGTTGCGCACCACCTCCAGGTGCGGGGCCTGCTCGCGCAGGGCGGCTTCCACGGCGTCGGCCAGGGCGGCCTCGTTGCCGGAGACGCTGGGCACGTCCACCAGCGCGGCGGTCAGCTCGATCGGGTCAGCGGCGAGGTCAAGGCGCACGGTCACGCCCGGCAGGCTACCCACGAACGCCACTAGGGTGCTGCCCGGGACTTAAGGGGGGACCGATGTTGAAGATCGTGCCGGGCGTGCTGGCGCTGGTGTTGCTCACCGGGTGCGCGAGCCCCGTGGCCGGGCAGGCGCAGGCGGATCCGAACGTGCCGAACCCGTTCCGCGCGGAGTTCGGGGCCGGCCTGGCCGCGCAGGTCAACCACCTGTGCGCCAGGGAGGCCGGTCGGCCGAGCGCGGCCGCCTGTGCGACCTGGCTGGACGCCTCAGCCGCGCTCATCGGACGGATGTACGCCGTGGACCACGAGGCCATGCGGGCGTTCAACCAACGCATGGTTGCGGTGGTGGCGACCTACGCGCAGCAGAACTGCCCGACGCCCCCGGTGGCCCCGGACTGCGAGGACCTGGTGGCCGAGATGGGCAGGGTGCTGCGGGAGATCGAGGCGCGCCACGTCCGGTAAGGACCGCCTGCCAGGTGCACCAGTTACCATGGGCCGGTGAGCACCGAGCAGACCCCTGATCCGCAGGTCACCGGCGCATACGGCGTCGGACTGGCCACCATCGCCGCCGACGGCACCGTGCTGGACGCCTGGTTCCCCGAGCCCGAACTCGGCGAGCAGGCCACCGGCGGGACCGAACGGCTCTCCGCCGAGCAGGCCGCGCAGGCGCTCGGGGCCGAGGTCGCCGCGCTCCTCGGGCCGGATGCCGCCCGTGGTGTCGAGGTGGTCGCGGTGCGCACCGCGATCGCGCGCCTCGCCGACAAGCCGGTGGACGCGCACGACGTCTACCTGCGCCTGCACCTGCTCTCCGCCCGCCTGGTCCGGCCGCACGGGCAGAACCTGGACGGCGTGTTCGGGCTGCTGGCCAACGTGGTGTGGACCAACCACGGGCCCTGCCCGGTGCCCGGCTTCGAGGCCACCCGGCTCAAGCTGCGGGCGCGCGGGCCGGTGACCGTGTACAGCGTGGACAAGTTCCCGCGAATGGTGGACTACGTGCTGCCCAGCGGGGTGCGCATCGGCGACGCGGACCGGGTCCGGCTGGGCGCGCACCTGGCCAGCGGCACCACCGTGATGCACGAGGGCTTCGTCAACTTCAACGCCGGCACCCTGGGCAACTCGATGGTGGAGGGCCGGATCTCCGCCGGGGTCGTGGTGGACGACGGCTCCGATGTCGGCGGCGGCGCCTCGATCATGGGCACCCTCTCCGGCGGCGGCAAGCAGACCATCGCCATCGGCAAGCGCTGCCTGCTCGGCGCCAACGCCGGCATCGGCATCTCCCTCGGCGACGACTGCGTGGTGGAGGCCGGGCTGTACGTCACCGCGGGCACCAAGGTCACCCTGCCGGACGGCGGCACGGTCAAGGCGGGCGAGCTCTCCGGCTCGGACAGCCTGCTGTTCATCAGGGACTCGGTCAGCGGCGCGGTGCTGGTGAAGGCGCGCAAGGGCGCCAAGGTCGAGCTCAACTCGGCACTGCACGCCAACGACTAAGATCGGCCGCGTGCCGAAGATCACACGCGAACTCGGGCCGGGCGATCCGGTGCACCTGCACGTACGGGCGGCACTGGACGTCCGGCTCGCCGCGTTGCGGGCGCACGAAGCAGGGACGCGCTCCGGCGAGGACGCCGAGGACCTGCACCAGATGCGGGTGGCGGTGCGGCGGCTGCGGGCCATGCTCAAGGCCGCCCGCCCGTTCCTGGACCGGGGGACCGCCGACGGCCTGCGCGCCGAGCTGGGCTGGCTGGGCCGGGCGCTGGGACCGGTGCGGGACCTGGACGTGCTGATCGAGCGGCTGACCACCGAGGCCGCGCACTTCCCCGCCGACGAGCGGGCCGCGGTGGACACCCTGCTGGCCGGGCTGCACGCGGAACGGGACACCGCCCGCGCCGCCCTGCACAAGGCGCTGGACTCCCGGCGCTACCGGCGGCTGCTGAAGGCACTGGCGGCCGAGGCGGCCAGCACCGAGCCCGGACCGCCGGTGGACACCCTGGCCGCGCTCTCCGGGCTGGTGCGGGCCGAGTTCGCCCGGCTGGCCCGCGCGGTGGCCAAGGCCGGGCCGGACCCCGAGGACGAGGTGCTGCACGCGCTGCGCATCGACGGCAAGCGCCTGCGCTACACCGCAGAGCTGGCCAGGCCGTTGCTGGGCAAGAAGATCCGGGTGCTGCTCAAGGCCACCACCGACTTCCAGGACGTGCTCGGCGAGCACCAGGACGCCTGCGTGGCGCAGGACCGGGTGCGCGCGCTGCTGGCAGCGCACGGCGAGGTGATCGACTTCGACCTGGCCTTCGTCGGCGGCCGCCTGGTGGAGCGGGAGGAAGCCCGGCGGGTCAGCTGCCGGGCCGGCTGGTGGGCGGTCTGGGACACGCTGGAGCGGACCGGCCAGTCAGTCCTGTAGGCGCTCGGCGGCCGCGGCGATCCGCTCGTCGGTGGCGGTCAGCGCCACCCGCACGTGCCGATCGCCGCCCGGCCCGTAGAAGGTGCCCGGCGCGACCAGGATGCCGCGATCGGCCAGCCAGGACACGGTCTGCCACGCGTCCTCGCCCCTGGTGGACCACAGGTACAGGCCCGCCGTGGAGTGCTCCACGGTGAACCCGGCCGCCTTCAGCGCGGGCAGCAGCACCTCGCGCCGGGCCCGGTAGCGCTCGCGCTGCCTGGCCACGTGCTCGTCGTCGGCCAGCGCCGCGGTGACCGCGGCCTGCACCGGCCGGGGCACCATCATCCCGGCGTGCTTGCGGATCTCCAGCAGCCTGGCCACCAGTACCGGGTCCCCGGTGAGGAACCCGGCGCGGTAGCCGGCCAGGCTGGAGGACTTGGACAGCGAGTGCACCGCCAGCAGCCCGGTCAGGTCGCCGTCGCTGACCTCGGCGCGCAGCGCGGAGACCGGCTCGGCGTCCCAGCCCAGCGAGAGGTAGCACTCATCCGAGGCGACGACCGCGCCGACGGCTCTGGCGGCGCGCACCGCCTCGGCCAGCTGCTCGGCGGGCAGCACCCGGCCGGTCGGGTTGGACGGGGAGTTCAGCCACACCAGCCTGGTGCCCGGCGGCGGGGCCTGGCCGTCGGCCAGGCGGACCACCTCGGCGCCGGCCAGCCGCGCGCCGACCTCGTAGGTCGGGTAGGCCAGCTCGGGCACCGCGACCAGCTCGCCAGGCCGGATGCCCAGCAGGGTGGGCAGCCAGGCCACCAGCTCCTTGGAGCCGATGGTCGGCAGCACCGCCGCCGGGTCGAGGCCGGTGACGCCAAAGCGGCGGGCCATGGCGCCGACAGCGGCCTCCCGCAGCTCCGGCGTGCCGTGCGTGGTCGGGTAGCCCGGCACCCGCGCGACCGAGGCGAGCGCGGCCCGCAGCTTCTCGTCGACCTCGTCCACGGGGGTGCCGACGGACAGGTCGACAGCCCCACCCCGGTGCGCACGCGCCTGGGCGGCGTGCTCAGCGAGGGAGTCCCACGGGAAGTCGGGCAGCGCGAACCGCTCCGGTGTGGCTGAGGTGCTCACTCGCCCCTGGGCTCCAGCGCCTTGATGAAGTCCGGGTCAGCGGAGACCTTGCCGACCTTCGCGGCGCCACCCGGCGAGCCCAGCTCGCTGAAGAAGTCCACGTTGGCCTTGATGTACTGGTTCCACTGCTCGGGGGTGTCGTCTTCGTAGTAGATGGCCTCCACCGGGCACACCGGCTCGCAGGCGCCGCAGTCGACGCACTCGTCCGGGTGGATGTAGAGCATCCGGTCGCCCTCGTAGATGCAGTCGACCGGGCATTCCTCGATGCAGGCCTTGTCCAGCACGTCGACGCAGGGCTCGGCGATCACGTAGGTCACAGCAGGTCTCCTGCTCCTTGGTCCGTTCCAGCCGCGCTGTCGGGCTCAGCGCGACACCAGGCAAGTATTCCTTGCCTGCCGGACACAATCACACCTGGTGTGCTCCCTCACAGGGAAATAAGGTCCGCCTATCTTCTTCCGCCAGCAGAACTAAGAGCTGATACCCCGCAGGTCAGCGCGGGTATGAGCTCACTTCGGCTGGGGCAGGAGGGTCAGCCGGGTGCCCAGGGCGACCGCGCCGGAAAGAGATCCGACGGACAGCAGCAGCAGCGAGCGCCAGTCGTCGGTGAGCAGCATGTCCCCGCCGGGCCCGGCCACGCCGAAGACGACCAGCGCGCCCAGCCAGGCCAGGAACGGCAGCGACACCAGGATCATCCGGTGCGTGCAGCGGGCGGCGGCCAGCACCAGCCAGGGCGTGGTGACCACCGCGAGGAGCACGGTCACCGGCAGCGGCCAGTTGTAGGCCGGTGGCACGGCGGGCCAGAAGTCCCAGACCCGCAGCGGCAGGAACATCAGCTGGAGCCAGGCCAGCAGCACCGCGTCCAGTACGAGCACCAGCAGTACGAAGGGGCTGGTCAGCCGGGAGAGGAGCGCCGGTCGTCGTGGCTCGCCGACGGGTAGCTCCTCGACCTCGGTCACCGTGATCCGCCTCCGTCCGTCCCTGGTGCACCTCCCCCGCCGAAGAGGTCGGTGGCGATCCCCTCGGCGCTGCCGCGGGCCAGCACGAAGTGTTCGGTGGCCAGCACCGGCTGGGCGATGCCGTTGGACAGGGCGTAGACGGCCGCGCCGTTGTTGCCCTGCCACACCTGCACCTGGGTCGCGTGCGCGCGCAGCGCACTGAGCTTGGCAGGTACGTGCTCGGCGATGTCCACCGAGGTGGTGATCAGCGCGTCGTCCACCGCGGGCAGCTCGCCGGGCTCGGGCAGCCGGAAGGGCAGGCTTTCCAGCTCGGTCAGCCCGGCCACGCCGAGGTCCAGGTGCGCCCTGGAGGTCACCGTGTGGAAGACCCGGTCGATGCCCGGCACCTCGGCGGTGGCGGCCATGGTGACCTCGTGCGCGCGGATGTGGTCGGGGTGGCCGTAGCCGCCGGAGGCGTCGTAGGTGACCACGACCTGCGGCTTGACCTCGCGCAGGATCGCGGCCAGCGCGGCGGTCTGCTCGGCCAGGTCGCCCTCGACGAAGCTGCGCGGGTGCTTGTTGGCCTTGGTGCCCGCCATGCCGGAGTCCCGCCAGCGGCCCATGCCGCCGAGGAACCGGTGGTCGATCACGCCGAGCGCGGCGCAGGCCCCGCGCAGCTCGCCGACCCGGTAGCCGCCGAGCTGGTCGGCTGCCTCGGGGCCGAGGCCGCGCAGTCCTTCGGGGATGACCTCGCCCTCCTCGCCCAGGGTGCAGGTGACCACGGTCACGTGCGCGCCGTAGGCGGCATAGCGGGCGATGGTGCCGCCGGTCCACAGGCTCTCGTCGTCCGGATGAGCGTGTACCAGCAGCAACCGTGGTGGGGCGGTCAGTGTCACCGGAATAGCCTAGTGGCTCAGAGTTGAACAGTTTCGCCAGATGTCACCACAGCGCGGTAACTCTTCAGTGTGACGCTGTGCGACATTCAGCCATCAGTGGCTATTCGGAGACCTGCCACTCGGCGACGTTCCAAGTGACGCCCAGCCGGGGGTGGTAGGTGACCTTGTCGATGGTGTCCCGGTAGCCGACCATCGTGGGCACCTGGAACAGCGGCAGCGAGGCGATCTCCTCGGCCAGCGTCTTGTCCACGTGCTGGAGCAGCTCGGTGCGCTTGGCCGCGTCCAGCTCGACGCCGACCTGGTTCAGCTCGCGGTCCACGGTCTGGTTCGACCAGCCGCCCCAGTTCTGCCCGCCGCCGGTGGCGTACATGCCCTTCTTGTCCGACTTCCACTGGGTGCCGACCCAGCCGAAGAGCGCCACGTCGTAGTCGCCCCGGCTGTTGCGCCCGTCCAGGAAGGCCGGATCGCTGTCATCAATGATCTTGATGCCGGCCGACTCGCAGGAGGCCTGAATTAGCTCCACGGTCTGCTTGCGCCGGGGCAGCCCGTTGTGGCTGACCTTGATCTCCAGCGCCTTGCCGCCCTTGTCGAAGTACTTGCCGTCCCGCCGCCAGCCCGCGGCCTGGAGGGTCTTCACCGCCTCTTCGGGGCTGTCCAGCATGAGCTTGGCGTAGTGGTCCTGGTAGCCGTCCTCGCCGGGCAGGAACAGCAGGCTGCCCAGCGGCTTGGCCGAGGGGTCCACCCCGCGCACCACCTTCTGCACGATCTCCCCGCGCCGCACGCACTGGGCGAAGGCGTAGCGGACCGCCTTGTCCTGGAACAGCGGCCTGCGCCAGTTCAGGTCCAGGTGCTCGAAGGTGAGCCCGCCACCGGCGGAGTACTTCACGCCCTGGGCGCCCAGCCCGCGCAGGGTGGCCGCGGTGCTCGGGTCCGGCTGCGGCGCGATCACCTGCATCTTGTTCTCCTGCAGGGCGCGCACCTGGGCGGCCGGGTCGGCCTCGCTGCGCAGCACCACCGCGGCGGGCCCGCCCCGGTTGCCGAGCCACTTCTCGTTGCGCACCAGGCGCACCTGGCTGCCCTGCTGCCAGCTGTCGATCCGGTACGGGCCGGAGCCGGGCATCAGCTTCGGGTCGAACCCGGTCCAGCTGGTGTTCCAGAACTTGGACACCTTCTCCAGGTCGGCGTCCGGGGAGCTCGGGCCGACCTTGGTGATGTCCTTGACGCCGGTCTCCCGCTCCAGCACGTGCGCGGGCATCAGGTGGATGGCGTCGAACCGGCTCTTGTAGTCGGGGAACGGCTTGTCGTAGGTGGTGACGAAGGTCAGCTCGTCCTTGCACTGCACCGACATCAGCTCATAGCCCGTGCTGGCGGCGGGCCGGAAGTACTTGGCGGGCTTGCCGTCCGGCCCGGCGACCGGGGCGCCGGTGGCGTCGCTGCGCACCGCCTTGCCGCTCTGCGCCAGCCAGGCCAGGTAGAAGTCGTCGCAGTCCCACGCCTCGCCGTCGGACCACTTCACGCCCGGCCGGATCCGGTAGGTGACCACCTGCTGCGGGGAGGTGGAGGTCAGCTCGACGCCGAGCATCACATCGGTGTTGAGCAGCGGGGCCAGGGTGTCCTCGTGGATGAACGGCCCGGCCAGCACCGGGCTCAGCACCAGGGTGTTGTTGAAGTTGCCCGCGTCGGCGACCTGGTTGTTGTAGACGGTGTAGGGCAGGTCGTGCCCGATGACCACCTCGCCGCCGGCGCGCACCGCGGGCAGCTTGTACTGGTCGGTGCCGGGCAGGCGGCCCTTGGCCCCGGTGCGCTGGCTGTCGCCGTTGAGGCCCGCGTCCTCGCTGGCTGAGGAACAGGCGCCCAGCACCAGCAGCAGGCTGGTCAGGGCGGCCGCCAGCGCGCGCACGGGTACTCCTACCGTTGACAGGGACACGTGCGGAGGTTATGGAGGCCCGCCCCGGCGGTCACCACTGGACCACGGATCGTGACCAAAGGGTGATGCCGTTATGCGGAGCGTCACTTGGGCGGCACGCGCTTCCAGGTGTTGGCCGTGGTGAACGGCCCGGCGAAGGCCGGTCCGGGGTCCACCCCAGTGACCTGCGCGCCGGTGGCCAGCACGTCGGCGGACTGGAACAGCGGCACCGCGACCACCTGCTGCCACAGCGTGGCCTCGATCCCCGGCAGCACCTGGGCCAGCGGCGCGGCCCCGGTCAGCGCGGAGTCGATCACCGGTTGCAGGGTGCGGTCGCAGAACCCGGCCGGGTTGGCCGGCACCGAGAGCGGCTCCGCGGACTGGGCGGGGCAGCCGAAGCTGGAGGCCAGCACGGTGGCCGGATCGCCGTCGATGACCTGCGGCACCACCGCCAGGTCGACCACGCCGGCGTCCGTGGTGGGCACCCCGGTGGTGCTGGTCGGCGCGGCCGAGGTGCTGCTGGTGGCGGCGCTGGTCGCGGTGGGCGGGGTGCTGGGCAGCATCTCGCCGAAGAGCTGGTCGCCGACGGAGTTGGTCACCTTGGCGTCGATGCCGAACTCGGCCAGCTGGCGGCGGATCAGCCCGGCCAGCGAGGCGTAGGGCTCGCGGTCGGTCGGCGCGCCGATGGTGATGCTCAGCGGCCGTCCCTCCCGCGCCCACTTGCCCGCGCCGTCCTTGCGGTAGCCCAGCTCGTGCAGCAGCGCGTCCGCCCGGCCGTGGTCCGGCTTGGCCGAGGGCGTGTCCCCCGGCATGGTCGCGCCGTAGCCCACCTGGGCGGGCCCGTAGACCTGGGCGTCGGCGCGCAGGGCCGCGGCCGGGCCGTTGCCGGTGCCGCTGGCGATCAGCGCGTTGCGGTCGATCAGGCTGACCAGCGCGGTGCGCATCCGGACGTCGGCCAGCACCGGGCTCACCGGCCGCAGCAGCAGCTGCACGGTGCTGCCCCTGGGCATGGTGGTCAGCTTGGCGACCTCGCCGAGCGCGCTCAGCTGCTCCATCGCGGCCTGGTCGGGGGTGATCACCGCGAGCTGGTCGTTGCCGCTGCGCAGCGCCGCGGTGATGCCCGCGGTGTCGGTGCGGCGCAGCACGATCCGGCCCAGCGTGGCCGGGGTGCCCCAGTAGCGGTCGTTGCGCTCCAGCACCACCTCGCCGCGGGCCAGGTCGATCTGCCGGATGGCGAACCGGCCGCCGGAGGCCGGGAAGCTGGTGTCCAGCACCGCGTTCCAGCCGCCGAAGGCGTCCTTGAGCAGGTGCGCGGGCAGCAGGTTGCGGAACAGGGAGCGCCAGCCGGGGTAGGGCTTGCTGAAAACCACCTCGACGGTCTTGCCGCTGTCCTTGGAGACCACGTTGCTGATCAGCCGGTAGCCCGCCGGGTTCACCGTGCCCGGCTGGGTGGTCATCTGCCGCCACAGGTAGTCGAAGTCCTCGGCCGCGATCGGCCCGCCGTCGGACCAGGAGGCGTCCTTGCGCAGCGAGTAGGTCACGGTGAACGGCTCGCTCTTGGTGACCTGGGCGCTGTTGAGCACCGCGGGGTCCGGCCGGGGCACGCCGTCGGGGCCGGTGCGGAAGGCCGAGGGCAGGATCAGCGTGGCCAGCGCGGTGGTGGCCACCGACTGGTCGGCCAGCGCGTGCGGGTTGAACCCCCTGGCCAGCCGGTCCACCCCGACCAGCACCTCGTTGAGGTCGATCACCTTGGTCGGCACGCCCTGCTGGCCGGTGGTCACCAGCGGCGGGGGCGGGGTGGTCGTGCAGGCCGCCAGCGCGCTGACGCCCAGCAGGGCGAGCGTGAGTCGCCGTGCAGCGGATGCGGCCGAGCCCACTCGGCACTCCTCCCTAGATGATCACCCCAGCCAACCTCAGGCTGGTGGTGCAGAGGCTCCCAGACCGTAGTCGAGCCCCTGTGAACAGGACGTCTGAACCCGGGTTGAGGTTGTCCCGCCGGGTTCGAAAAGCCGGACGCCCCGCGGCCACGGGGGCCGAGGGGCGTCCGGTCAGGCTTGCACTCAGACCTTGTCGCGGGTCTTCGCGCGGGAGCGCTCGCGGCCGCGCAGGGTGCTGTCCAGGATGAGCTTGCGGACGCGGATGACCGTGGGGGTCACCTCGACGCACTCGTCGCTGGAGCAGAACTCCAGGGCCTCTTCCAGGCTCAGCTTGCGCGGGCGGGCCAGGCGCTCCAGCTCGTCGCCGGTGGAGGAGCGCATGTTGGTGAGCTTCTTCTCCCGGCAGACGTTGACGTCCAGGTCCTCCGAGCGCGGGTTCTCCCCGACCACCATGCCCTCGTAGGCCTCGGCGCCCGGCTCCACGAAGAAGGTGCCGCGGTCGGCCAGCTGGATCATCGCGTAGCTGGTGACCTGGCCGGTGCGGTCGCAGACCAGGGAGCCGGTGTGCCGGGTGCGCAGCTCGCCGACCCACGGGAAGTAGCCCTCGAAGACGTGGTTGGCGATGCCGGCGCCGCGGGTCTCGGTGAGGAACTCGGTGCGGAAGCCGATCAGGCCGCGCGCCGGGACCACGTAGTCCAGCTTGATCCGGCCGGTGCCGTGGCCGGACATGTTCTCCATCCGGCCCTTGCGGTTGGCCAGCAGCTGGGTGACCGCGCCGAGATGCTCCTCGGGGGTGTCCACGGTGAGCCGCTCGAACGGCTCGCACAGCTGGCCGTCGATGGTGCGGGTGACCACCTGCGGCTTGCCCACGGTCAGCTCGAAGCCCTCGCGGCGCATCTGCTCGACCAGGATGGCCAGCGCCAGCTCGCCACGGCCCTGCACCTCCCAGGTGTCCGGGCGCTCGGTGGGCAGCACCTTGACGCTGACGTTGCCGACCAGCTCGTTGTCCAGGCGGGCCTTGACCAGGCGGGCGGTCAGCTTGTCGCCGCCGTTGCGACCGGCCATCGGGGAGGTGTTCACACCGATGGTCATGGAGATCGCGGGCTGGTCCACGGTGATCCGGGGCAGCGGGTCCGGGTTGTCCAGGTCGGCGAGGGTGTCGCCGATGGTGATCTCCGGGATGCCCGCGATGGCGACCAGCTCACCGGCGGAGGCGGCCTCGGCGGGCACCCGCTCCAGCGCCTCGGTGATCAGCAGCTCGGTGATCTTGACCTTCTGCGTGCTGCCGTCCTCGCGGCACCAGGACACCCACTCGCCCTTGCGGATCTTGCCGGCGTGGATGCGGCAGAGCGCGATACGGCCCAGGAACGCCGAGGCGTCCAGGTTGGTGACCAGGGCGCGCAGCGGGGCCTCGGCGTCGCCGGTGGGCGGCGGCACGTGCTCGAGCAGCACGTCGAAGAGGACGTCCAGGTTCTCCGCGTCCGGCAGGCCGCCGTCGGCGGGCTGCTCCAGGCTGGCCTTGCCCGCGCGAGCGGAGGCGTAGACCACCGGGAGGTCGAGCACGGCCGACATGTCCAGGTGCTCGACACCCTCGGCGTCGAGGTCGGAGGCCAGCTCCAGGAGCAGGTCGTGGGTCTCCTCGACCACCTCGGAGATGCGCGCGTCCGGGCGGTCCACCTTGTTGACCACGAGGATCACCGGCAGGCCTGCGGCCAGGGTCTTGCGCAGCACGAAGCGGGTCTGGGGCAGCGGGCCCTCGCTGGCGTCCACCAGCAGCACCACGCCGTCGACCATGGCCAGGCCACGTTCGACCTCACCGCCGAAGTCGGCGTGGCCGGGGGTGTCGACCACGTTGATGGTCATCACGCCCTCGGCGGTGTGCCGCTTCACCGCGGTGTTCTTGGCGAGAATGGTGATGCCCTTCTCGCGCTCCAGCTCCCCGGAGTCCATGACGCGGTCGACCAGCTCGGCGCGGGCGGCGAAGGCCCCCGACTGCCGGAGCATGGCGTCGACGAGAGTGGTCTTGCCATGGTCGACGTGCGCGACGATGGCGATGTTGCGAAGATCGGTCCTGACGGTGGCCGGCGCGGCGGTGGGCACGCGAAACTCCTCGGAATCTGCCTGTTGGGAGATGGCCACCGGCTTCTGCGCCGCTTTGTAGCCCACCCCATGCTATCCGCCCTGGAGCGACTCCCCGGACGGATCCCCTGAATGATCAGGTAAGCCTAACCTACGATGGGGGCAACCTCAGGGAGTGGGAGCAACACAGTGGGCAAGGTCAAGAAGAAGTGCTGCCGCTCGAAACCGCGGTGCAAACGTTGTCCGGTGCTTGCGCTGAAAAAGGCCAAAGAGAAGTTAAAGAAAAAGCAAGAACGCTGAAGTTGTGGCCCCGCCGGGCGCAGCGGACAGGAATACCTGCCGGGGGCTGCCGGCGGGAGCCGGCGAATGGTGGAGGTCCGGACTGACTGGTCGCAAGGCGCCGCTGGGGTCAGCTGACGAGGAGCTCGTTGTAGGCGAGGAAGGCCGGGGCGGTCCGTGAGGCCTCGAAGTCGATCACCTCGTGCCGGACGACCCGGCGCAGCTTGAAGGGGTCGGTGGCCAGGATCGCGTCGAGGTGGCCGCGCAGCATCGGACGCGTGACGATGAGCCGGTCATGCTGGGTGCCCATGGTCCGGCAGCGGCCGGAGAGCAGGAAGTGGCCTGCCTCGTACTGCCGGTCGAGCCACGCTGCATGCTCCGGCAGTACCAAATCGACCTCGCTGGTCGACGCGGTGTAGTTCAGCAGCACGATGTACATATTTCAAAAATACGCCCGTGAGCCCTGATCGGATCACATCGGCATTTCGACTTATACGCTTTCTTAACACCCCCGTACGGGTCTACTACCACCGTGTCAGCGACCACGATGTGTCATCGGACACGTTTGGCCCAACCGTGATGGTCTACGATGCTCCCCATGCGCTTGATGTCCAGTCTCTGGCGGGCCGCCCACCGGCGGCCCTAGTCACGCGCATCTGAACCTGACCACAGGCCGCCGCTGCGAGGCGGCCTGTGGTGTATACGCAGCACAACCGGCCCCCGCGGCGGCGCACGAACCCGCGGGGAGACCCTCGATGACCCAGTTCTCCGGCATCCAGCCGACCGGCCTGACCCACCTGGGCAACTACCTCGGCGCGATCCGGCAATGGGCCGCCCGGCACCACCGGGATGATCTTTTCTGCGTCGTTGACCTGCATGCGATGACCATCCGGCACAACCCGAACGTGTTGCGCGCCCGTGCCAGAGAGCAACTGGCCATGCTCATCGCGGCCGGCGTGGATCCGGACATCGCGTGCGTTTTCACCCAGTCAGACCTCATCCAGGAGCACGCCGCGCTGACCTGGGTGCTGGAGTGCGTCGTGTCCTACGGCGAGCTGGCCAGGATGACCCAGTTCAAGGACAAGGCCAAGGGCCAGGACGGGGTGCGCGCCGGGCTGTTCACCTACCCGGTGCTGATGGCCGCGGACATCCTGCTGCACGGCGCGGACGAGGTGCCGGTCGGTGAGGACCAGCGCCAGCACCTGGAGCTGGCCCGCACGCTGGCCAAACGCTTCAACGCCACCTACGGGGAGGTGCTCACCGTGCCCAGGGCGGTGACGCCCCGGGTGGCCGCGCGGGTGGCCGACCTGGCCGCGCCGGAGCGGAAGATGTCCAAGTCCAGCGGCGACCAGTCCGGCACCGTGCTGGTGCTGGACCCGCCGGAGCTGATCCGCCGCAAGATCATGCGCGCGGTCACCGACCAGGTCGGCGAGGTCCGCTACGCCCCGGAGACCCAGCCGGGGGTGAGCAACCTGCTGGACATCCTGGCCGCCTGCGCCAACGGCGACCCCAGGGCGCTGGCCGAGCAGATCGGCGGCTACGCCGAGCTGAAGGAGCGCACGGCCGAGGCGGTGATCGAGGAGCTGCGACCGGTGCGTGAGGGCGTGCGGGAGCTGCTGGCCGATCCGGCCGAGCTGGACCAGCTCCGGGCGCACGGGGCCGAGCGGGCGCGGGCCGGGTGCGCGCACCGGCTCGAGGCGGTGCTCAAGGTGACCGGGCTGCGCTGACGCTCACTGGCCGGCGCTGACCTCCTCGGTCAGCTCGACCAGGGCGGGCACCAGCACCCGGTCCGCGGCGACCCAGTCCAGACCGGCCAGGTTCGCCGCCGCCACCCAGCGCACCGCCCGGTGCTCCACGGCGCGCGGCTGGACGTCACCGGCGTCCAGCCGCGCGGTGTGCGTGCGCAGCAGGCCGACCCCGGGCAGCGGGATGTCCGGGCCGAGCCTGCCGGTCGGCCGCACCACCACGCCCATCTCCTCGTGGCACTCCCGGACCAGCGCGTCCACCTCGCTCTCGCCGGGCTCGACCCGGCCGCCGGGCAGCTCCCACTTCCCGGCCAGGCTCATCGGGTAGCTGCGCTGCTGCACCAGCAGCGTGCCCTCGCGCACGATGGCCGCGGCCACCACGATCTTCTCCGCGGCCAGCTCCAGCGAGCGCAGCTCCACCTGGGTGCGGTGCGCGGCCAGCAGCCGCAGCACCAGCCGCCGGAACATCAGCAGGTCGCCGAGCTTGCCCAGCGGGTTTTTCCAGCTCAGGCTCTCGGTGACGAGCACGCCGCCGCCGGTGTCGGCCACCCGCACGGTGACCCCGCCACCGGCCGAGGTGACCAGGCTGAGCCCGGCCTCGTCCACGTGGTCCACCCGCAGCCGCTGCGCGGGCAGCAGCGGGAACGCGCACTTCAGTTCGTCCCCCAGCACCAGCAGCGCGCCATCGGCGTTGACCTGCAACCGGCCGCCCGCGGCCGCCACCGCCTGTCCCCAGGTCTGGACCTCGCGCAGCGCCGCCGCGACCGTGCGCACCGGCGCGTCGATGAGCACCGTCGACCGCAACACACCCATGGCCCGAATCCTGTCAGCCTTGTCCGACAGGTCAGGGTTTGGGCCAGCGGATCTCGAAGCGGGCCCCGCCCTCCGGCGAACCGGCCGCGCGCACCGTGCCGCCGCGGCGGCGGACCAGGTCCGCGACCAGCGCCAGGCCCAGCCCGGCGCCACCGCTGGCCCGGTCCCTGGCCTCGTCCACCCGGTGGAAGCGCTCGAAGACCTGGTCCCGCTGGTCCGCAGGCACGCCGGGTCCGTCGTCCTCCACCAGGAGCCTGCCCTGCGTGCCAGCGGGCAGCACCAGCACCCTGACCAGCGCGCGGGCGTAGCGGGCGGCGTTGCGCAGCACGTTGTCCACCACCAGCTGCACCTCGCGCGGGGCGGCCAGCACCAGCACCGGGGTCGGCGCCTCCACCCTGACCACGATGCCGCGCTCGCCCAGCCTGGCCGCCGAGGCCCTGGCCACCTCGACCAGGTCCACCGGTTCGGCCTCCGGCAGGTCCACCGCGTCCGCGCGGGCCAGCATGAGCAGGTCGTCGACCAGCTGGGAGAGCCGTTCGGCCTCCACCGCGATGTCGGCCAGCGTCTCCTGGGCCAGCTCGGGGTCGGGGTGGGCCACCGCGACCTCGGCCTGCACCCGCAGCGAGGCCACCGGCGAACGCAGCTCGTGCGCGGCGTCCCCGCTGAACCGGCGCATCCGCTCGGCCGCCTCGTCCCGCCTGGCCAGCAGCGCGTTCAGCTCCTCGGCCAGCGCGCGCAGCTCGTCGCGGGCCTCCGGCACCGGCAGCCGCTCACCCGGCGGCAGTGCGCCCGCGGCCTGGCGCATCCGCTGCACCGGGCGCAGCGCCAGCCGCACCGCGACCCAGGCGGTGCCGGCCACCGCGATCATGGACAGCAGCGCGCCCGGCAGGAACCAGTACCCGGCCCGCTCGAAGACGATGAGGTAGCTGGTGAACTCGGTGCCCACCACGACCAGCCGCTGCGCACCGTCGGGCACGCTGACCACCCGGCCCACCCAGCGCACCGCGGGCCCCGACTGCGCCGGCTCGCCGCGGTGGGCGTACATCGGGAACACCGAGACGCCCTTGCCCGCGCGCAGGTCCCTGATCTGCCAGTCGGCCAGCCGGGGCGCCTCCCCGCCGTCGATCGGGCCGCCGGCGCTGTCCAGCACCCTGATCCGCTGGTCCCGCTGGCCGGGCGGGGCCGGGCGGCCCACCGTGATGTCGGCGGCCGCGGTGTCCAGGGTGGCCCGCAGCTGGCCGTCCACCTGGTCGGTCAGCGCGGAGGCGAAGATCGCCGAGGTGACCTGGGCGACCCAGCCGAAGACCAGCAGCGCCACCACCGCGACCACCATGGTGATCCGGGCGCGCAGGGTGCGCCGGATCCACCAGCGGCGCAGCGGGCGGAGCATCAGGACTCCGGGCCGGGGTCCGGGCTGGCCAGGTAGCCGTGGCCGCGCACGGTGCGCACCAGGTGCCCCGCGCCCACCGCCTCCAGCTTGCGCCGCAGGTAGCCCACGTAGACCTCGACCGCGTTGCGGGTGGCGGCCTGCTCGTCGCCCCAGGCCGCGCGCAGCAGCTCGTCCTTGCTGACCACCACGCCAGGGCGACCGGCCAGGGTGGCCAGCACCGCGAACTCGCGCGGGCTCAGCGCCACCGGCTCCCCCGCCCAGCTCACCTCGCGCGTGGCCCGGTCCACGGTCAGCTGCCCCAGCCGCAGCACCTCGCGCGGCCCGCTGTCCGTGCCGCTGCGCCGCAGCAGCGCCTTGACCTGGGCCACCAGCACCACGAAGGAGAACGGTTTGACCAGGTAGCCGTCCGCGCCCAGGTCCAGCCCGTCGGCCTGGTCCACCTCGCCGTCCTTGGCCGAGACCATCAGCACCGGGGTGCGCACGCCCTCCGCGCGCAGCCGCTCCAGCACCCGGTAGCCGGACAGGCCTGGCAGCATGATGTCCAGCAGCACCACGTCGAAGGAGCCGGTCAGGGCCGCGCGCAGGCCGGAGTTGCCATCCGGCGCGGTGACCACCTCCATGCCCTCCGCGCGCAGCCCGCGTTCCAGCGCTCTGCGCACCCCAGGTTCGTCGTCCACGATCAGCACTCGCGCGGTCACCGGGCAAGCATGCCGCTGTTCTCCCAGGTCGTGCGGGAGGCTCTCAGTGCTCTCTCAGCGAAAGCCGGGCATTCTCAGTGGTGTCTCAGCAGGACGGGGCCAGTCTCGGCTGCACGGGACGACCCCGATTCGCAAGGAGGAGACATGGACCGAAGGAAGGCCACAGTCACGGTGGCCACGGCCGGCGCGGTCGCCGGCGCCGTGGGGCTCGCGCTGCTCGCGGTGCCCGGTGGCGCTGGTGCGGCGCCGACGTTGCCGTCGGTGGCCGCCGAGGACCTGGTGCAGTCGGTGTTGACCACCACGCCGCCCGCGCTCGGCGGCACCGTCGAGGTGACCAACAACCTCGGCCTGCCCGCCATCCCGGGCGCGCCGCAGGCAGCCGCGGGCAACAGCAAGCTGCGGGTGTGGACCGACGGGGCCGGCAAGAGCCGGGCCTCGCTGCCGGAGGGGCAGAACGAGAAGACCATCGTCCAGGACGGCACCACCGTCTGGACCTGGGACTCCGCCGAGCGCAAGGTGACCAAGTCCACTGTGGACGCCAAGGCGCTGGAGGAGAAGAAGGCCGAGCTGGACAAGGACAAGAAGGTCCGGCCGACCGACCCGGCCAGCGCCGCGCGTGAGCTGGTGAACCTGGTTCGCCAGCAGAGCGACCTGTCCGTGGACGGCACCGCTGAGGTGGCCGGTCGCCCGGCCTACGAGCTGGTGCTGACGCCGAAGCCGAACGAGCGGACGCTGCTGCGCGGCGTGCGGGTCGCGGTGGACGCGGAGAAGCGCATCCCGCTGCGGGTGACCGTGCTGACCAACGGCACCGACACCCCGGCGCTCCAGGTGGGCTTCAGCCAGCTGAACGTGGGTCCGCAGGACGCCAACCTGTTCAAGTTCACCCCGCCGCCGGGCGCGACCGTGGAGGAGAACAAGGTCGACGGCAAGGCCAAGGACCACCGGGCCCCGTCGAAGGAAGAGATCGAGAAGGCCAAGAAGGAAGCCGAGAAGGCCGTCAAGGTCGTCGGCGAGGGCTGGGACACCACCGTCGTCGGCAAGCTGCCGGAGCAGGCGCTGACCGCGCCGAAGCCGGCCGAGGGCAGGCGTGGCGACCGTGGCTCCGCCGCGGGCAACCCGCTTGACCTGGTCAAGCAGCTCGGCAAGGAGGTCAACGGCGCCTGGGGTTCGGGCTGGGTCATCGAGACCAAGGTCGGGACCGCGCTGGTCACCTCCGACGGCCGCTTCGCGGTCGGCGCGGTGCCGCAGCAGGTGCTGACCGAGGCGATCGGTCAGGTGAAGTGACCGCCGGACTGGCGGGCACGGAGCTGAGCGTGGCGGGGGTGGCTTCGGCCGCCCCCGCCCCCTCCCGCACCCTGGCCGCCCGCACCAGGGGACTGCGCAAGGTCTACGGCAAGACCGTGGCGGTGGACCGGGTGGACCTGGACGTGCCGCAGGGCGCGGTGCTGGGCATGCTGGGCCCCAACGGTTCCGGCAAGACCACCACCATCCGGATGCTGCTCGGCCTGGTCCGCCCCACCGCCGGTGAGGTGGAGCTGCTGGGCCACCGGATGCCGGATGAGTCCACCGCGGCGCTGGCCCAGGTCGGCGCGCTGGTCGAGGGACCGGGCTTCCACCCGTTCCTGAGCGGCCGGGAGAACCTGCGGCGGCTGGGCGCGGCCGAACCGCTGCTGGAGACCAAGGCGATCAAGGGCGCGGTGGCCGACGCGCTGGAGCGGGTCGGGCTCGCGCACGCGGCCGACCGCAAGTTCCGCGGCTACTCCCTCGGCATGAAGCAGCGCCTCGGCCTGGCCGCCGCACTACTGGTGCCGCGCCGCCTGGTGGTGCTGGACGAGCCGACCAACGGCATGGACCCGGCAGGCACCAGGGAGATCCGCAAGGTGATGGCGCAGCTGCACGCGGCTGGCACCACCGTCGTGGTGTCCTCGCACCTGCTCGCCGAGGTGGAGGCGACCTGCACGCACGTGGCCGTGCTGCACCAGGGCACCGTGGTCGGGCAGGGCCCACTGGCGGAGCTGCTGGAAGCCGGCGCGCCCACGCTGACCGTGGCCACGCCGGACGTGGCCGAGGCCGTGGAGGCGCTGCGCTCGGCCAAGATCCCCGCGCGGGCCGCCGACGGCGGGGTGCGGGTGGAGCTGACCGGCGCGGAGGCGCCGCTGGTGATCGAGACCCTGGTTCGGGCGGGGGTCTCGGTGCACGAGGCACATCGGGAGCGCACCGGGCTGGAGGAGCTGTTCGCCCGGCTCACCGAGGAGGACGGGGCATGACCGCGACACTCGCCGAACCGACACCCGCGAGCACGCCGGTCGCGGTGTCCACCGGCCCGAAGCAAGCATCTGCCTGGCGGCTCTACGCCTCCGAGCTGCGCTGGATCCTGCGCCGCCCGCGCACCGTGGTGGCGCTGACCCTGATGGCGCTGGTGCCGATCGCGATCGGCATCGGGGTCACCGTGATCGGCGGCAACGCGCCGGGCCGCGGCCCAGCGATGATCATGGCGGCGGTGGGCAACGGGATGGTGCTGCCACTGGCCGCGCTGACCATCTCGATGACCATGCTGCTGCCGCTGGTGGCCACCATGTCCGCCGCGGACGCGCTGGCCGGCGAGGCATCGCACGGCACGCTGCGCGGGCTGCTGATGGCCCCGGTGAGCCGGGTGCGGCTGGTCGCGGTGAAGGCGGCCGGGGTGGCCACGGTGATCGTGATCGCGGTGTCGCTGATCGTGCTGCTCGGCATGATCACCGGCGTGGTGATCGTGGGCGGCACCGAGGTGGTCACACTTTCCGGCACCACGCTGCCGTTCCTGGACGCGCTGGGCAAGGTCGGCCTGGCCGCGGGCTGGGTGGCCTTCCAGATGATGGCGCTGGCCGCGATCGCGCTGGCGGTCTCCTCGCTCACCGAGCACCCGCTGGTGGTGCTGGCGGCCACCCTGGGCGGGCTGATCGTGGTGCAGGTGCTGGGCGCGATCCCCGGCATGGAGTGGCTGCAGCCGTACCTGCTGCCCACCGGCTGGACCGCGCTGGCCGACGTGCTGCGCGACCCGATGCCGTGGGACGGCCTGCTGGACAGCAGCGCGAAGGCGGCCTGCTACCTGCTGATCGGGCTGTCGCTGACCTTCATCCGCATGTCCACCAAGGACGGATGATCAGGCGGGCAGCACCGCGACCGCCTCGGGATCCAGGCGCAGCCGCACCGGATCCCCGGCGGCCGGTGCACCGAGGACCGGGCCGACCGCCTCGACCTCGCTGATCTCCGGCAGATCGGCGAGGTCGAGTCGCACCACCAGCCGGATGTGGTCGGTGCGGTGCACCCGGCGCACCACCAGTCCGGACAGCTCACCCTCGGCCCCGGCCCGCAGCGCGGCCGCGCGCAGGCCCAGCCGCGCCGGTCCGTCCGGGAAGCCTTGCGCGGCAACACTGCCCACCGCCGAGGCGGCCACGCCGTGCCGCACCTCGGCCGGGATCATCGTGCTACAGCCCAGGAACCGGGCCACCTCGGCATCGGCGGGCGCGCGCCACACCGACTCCGGCGTGCCCAGCTGGCGGATCCGGCCAGCCGACATCACCGCGACCCGGTCGGCCAGGGTGAAGGCCTCGTCGTGGTCGTGCGTGACCACCAGCGCGGTGGCGCCCGCCTTGCGCAGCAACGTGGCCAGGTCCATCGCCAGCTGCTCGCGCAGCGCCCGGTCCAGTGCGGACAGCGGCTCGTCCAGCAACAGCAACCGCGGCTTCGGGGCGAGCGCCCTGGCCAGCGCGACCCGCTGTTGCTCGCCGCCGGAGAGCTCGGTGACCCGCCGGGAGCCGTAGCCGGTCAGGCCGACCAGCTCCAGCAGCTCGGCGATCCGCACCCGCTGCTCGGCCTTGGGCACGCCGTGCATGCGCAGGCCGAAGGCGATGTTGCCCGCCACGTCGCGGTGCGGGAACAGCTGGCCGTCCTGGAAGACCAGGCCGAAGCCGCGCCGGTGCACCGGGACCGCGGCCAGGTCGGCGCCGGCCCAGCTGACCGTGCCCGCCGTGGGCTGCTCCAGACCGGCGATGGCACGCAGCAGGGTGGACTTGCCGCAGCCGGACGGACCGAGCAGGGCGAGCACCTCACCCTCCACAATGGACAGATCAACCCGGTCGACCGCGGTGGCGCGGCCGTACTGCACGACCAGTCCGTCGACGCCAAGACTCATCAGAACTCCCCGGTGCCGACTCGAAGTTTCTCGATGGCCAGCACCGCCAGCGCGGTCACCACCATGAGCAGGGTGCAGGCCGCGTAGGCCATGGCCTCGTTCAGCTCGCCGGGCCGGGCGATCAGCCTGGCGATGGCCACCGGCAGCGTGGGCGCCTCCGGCCTGGCCAGGAAGCTGGTCGCGCCGAACTCGCCCAGTGCCACCACAAAACCGAACCCGGCCGCGGCCAGCATGGACCGCAGCGCCAGCGGCAGGTCGACCTCGCGCCACACCCGCAGCGGGCCCGCGCCCAGGGTGGCCGCGGCCTGGCGGAGCCGGTCGTCGACGGCGCGCAGCACCGGCAGCACCAGCCGCACCACCAGCGGGGTGACCACCAGCGCCTGGGCCAGCGGCACCAGCAGCGGCGAGGTGCGGAAGTCGCCGGGCAGCGCGTCCATGGTGACCAGGTAGCCGAAGCCGACGGTCACCGCGGAGACGCCCAGCGGCAGCATCAGCACCACGTCCAGCGTCTCGCCCGCGCCCCGACGACGCACCCGCGACAGCACGATCGCCGCCAGCAGGCCGACCACCAGCGCGAGCAGGGTGGCGTCGGTGGCCGCGCGCAGCGAGTTGAGCGCGGCCTCGACCCCGGAGACGGCCAGCGTGCCCTGGGCCCCGCCAGTGGCCAGCGCGCGATAGCCGTCGAAACCCCAACCGTCCTCTGTGGACAGTGAGCGGAGCAGCAGCCCGACGATCGGCACCACCAGCCCGAGCACCACCAGCCCCGCGGCGGCCACCACGAACCATTCGCCGCCGTGCGGTGTGCGCAGGCTCTCCTGGGCCGCGCGCAGCTTCAGCTGGGCCTCCCTGCGCCTGCGCGCGACCGCGCCGACGACCAGTGCGGCGATCACCGCGGCCAATTGCAGCAGCGAGAGCGCGGCCGCGCCGGAGAGGTCGAGCAGGTTGACCGTGCGCAGGTAGATCTCGGTCTCCAGGGTGCGCAGCCGGGAGCCGCCGAGGATCAGCACCACGCCGAAAGCGGTGGAGCAGAACAGGAACACCACCGCGGCGGCCGAGCCGATGGCCGGGCCGAGCGCGGGCAGCGTGACGCTGAGGAAGGTCCGCCAGCGGGAGGCGCCGAGCGCGCGGGCGGCGTCCTCTGCCCTGCGGTCCAGGTGCGCCCACAGGCCGCCGACGGTGCGGGCCACCACGGCCACGTTGAAGAAGGCGTTGGCCAGCACGATGCCCAGCACCCCGGCATCGCCGAGCACCGCGCGGAAGGCCAGGCCCACCACCACGGTGGGCAGCACGAACGGCACCGTGATGGCCAGCCGGACAAACCCCCGGCCGCGCACGTCGCAGCGGGCCAGCAGGTAGGCCACCGGCAGCCCGGCCAGCAGCGCCACCAGCGTCGCCGCCGCGGCCTGGCCCAGGGTGAAGGCGACCAGGCTCCAGGTGGACGGGTCGGCCAGCGTCTTGGCCACCCCGGTGCGGCCGAGGCCGAGCCCGATGATCGCGGCCACCGGCCAGGCGAAGAAGACGGCCAGGAAGGCCAGCGGAACAGCGGCCGCGGCCCCGAGGCCGAGCCTGCTCAGCCCTGAACGAGCTTGCGCCACTGCTCCACCCAGCGCTCCCGGCCCTCGGCGACCTTGGCCGCGGGCAGCGTGGCCGCCTGCTGCGGCTGCGGCGCGACCTGCTGCCACACCGGCGGCAGCGCGACGCCCTCACGGGCCGGGTAGACGAACATCTGCTCGGCCACCTGCGCCTGGAACTTCTCGCCCAGCAGGAAGTCGACCAGCTTGCGCGCGGCCTCGGGCTGCTTGGCGCCCTTGAGCACGCCGGTGTACTCGACCTGGCGGTAGCAGGTGTCCAGCAGCGCCTTGGTCTTCGGCTTGCCGTCCTCACCGACCTCGGCCGCGGGCGAGGAGGCGTAGGAGAGCACGATCGGCCGCTTTCCCTTGCCGCCCACCGAGAACTCCTGCTTGTAGGCGGTCTCCCAGCCGTTGACCACCTTGACCCCGTTGTCCTTCAACCGGTTCCAGTACCCGGCCCAGCCGTCCTCGCCGAGCTTGGCCACCGTGTTGAGCAGGAAGGCCAGTCCCGGCGAGGAGGTCGCGGGGTCGGAGACCACCAACAGGTCCTTGTACTTCGCATCGGCGAGGTCGTCCAGCGACTTCGGCTCGGCCAGCCCCTGCTGCGCGAAGTAGCCGAGGTCGATGTTCATGCACACATCGCCCAGGTCGACCGCGGACAGCGCGCCCGAGCCCTCCACCGCGTAGCGCTGCGGGCCCTTGGCCGCCTCGGGGCTCTGGTAGGGCTCCAGCAGGCCGTTGTCGATGGCCCTGGAGGCGAAGGTGGAGTCCACGCCGAAGACCACGTCGCCCAGCGGGTTGGCCTTGGTCAGCACCAGCTGGTTGGTCAGCGCGCCGGCGTCGCCCAGCGCCCGCTGCTCCACGGTGACCCCGGTCTGCTTCTTGAACTCGGCGAACACCCCCTCGGCCACCGCGAAGGACTCGTGCGTGAGCAGCACCACCTTGGTCTGTCCGGGCGGCGCGGGCGTCGGCCCGGTCAGCGAACACCCCGTGAGCAGGACAAGGCTGGTGACCAGCGCGAACGCGGCCGATGTGCGACGCAAAGTTCCTCCTGACGCAGTCCCTACACCGGCATGACCCGGATCAGGTGCGGACGGTCGAGAGCTGACCGCTCTCCTCTCAGCCCGGCAACACCGGACTCCCGTGGCATCTGGAGTGACCATACGCCGGGTCGCGCTCCCGGGCGCGCACCACCACCATGGAGGCATGGCCGAACTGCTGAACGATGACCAGATCAAAGAAGACCTGGTGCGCCTGCCCCAGTGGCGCGCGGTCGGCGCGGAGCTGGTGCGCACGGTCGAGCTGGACAGCTTCGCGCAGGCCATCCAGGTGGTGAACCGGGTGGCGGAGGTCGCGGAGAACGACAACCACCACCCGGACATCGACATCCGCTGGCGATCCCTGACCTTCCGCTGCTCAACCCATTCGAAGGGCGGGATCACCGACCTGGACGTGGCCATGGCCCAGGAGATCGACGGCGTGGTCGACGCGATCGCCGGTTAGGCCCGGAACGGCGCAGTGCCGGTTAGACCCGGAACGGGCCGGTGACCTCGTAGGTGATGCCGCCGCTGCTGCTCCCGCTGGTGCCGCGCTGGGAGGAGAAGTAGAGCCGGTTGCCGGCCGGGTTGAACGCGGGGCCGCAGATCTCCGAACCGCTGTGCCCGTTGACCCGCAGGAACGGGGCCACCACGCCGGTCTTGGTGATGATGCAGATCTCCATGTTGCCGCCATCCTCGGCGACGAAGAGGTCCCCGCTGCTGGTCCCGGTGACGTTGTCCACCCCGGTCAGCGGCGCGGTGCCACTGGTGACCAGGTTGTCGTCGTAGGTCAGGCTGATCGAGCTGGTGCCGGCGTTGTAGGCCCAGACCCGGTTGTCACCCTTGGTGGTGAACCAGCAGGTGCCGCCCGCGTAGTAGCAGCCCTCGCCGCCGTTGAACCGCTTCGCGCCGCTGACCTGGTTGCGGGTGGCGGTCGTGCTGCCTGCGGGGTCCGAGACCCGGCCCCAGGTCACCGGGCCGCTGGTCTGGGAGCTGCCGCCCTTGAGCACTTCCAGGGTGCCGCTGGAGAGGTCGCCCCAGGTGGTGGGCTTGAAGCGGTAGAAGCAGCCGTCCGGGACGTCCTCGGTGAGGTAGATGTAGCCGTGGTCGGCGTCGGTGGCGCAGGCCTCGTGCTTGAACCGGCCCATCGCCGGGCGGCGGATGGCGGCCTTGACGCCCCACGGGTCGGTCTCGTAGACGTAGCCGCGGTCCACCTCCTCGCAGGAAAGCCAGGTGTTCCAGGGAGTGGCGCCGCCCGCGCAGTTGACGTTGGTGTTGGCCAGGGTGCGGTAAGCGCCGGTGATCTTGCCGGTGCTGTCGAACTTGACCGCGCCCACCCCGCCGGTGCTGGAGACCTCGCTGTTGGAGACGTAGATCCAGCCGCTGCCGTCGGCGAAACAGGCCCCGCCGTCCGGCGCCGGGTGCCAGGTGTAGCTCGTGCCGGTCACCTGCTGCCCGGTGCGCGCGATGACCCGGCTGGTGAACCCCTGTGGCAGCTGGATCCCATTGGCGTCGGCGGACAACAACGCGCCGTAGGGGCTGGGGCCGGGCTGGGCGCCCTCGGCGAAGGCGTCCCGCCAGGCCGCTCCGCCGAAGGCCCCGGCCGCGGCGCCGACCACGGCGACCCGTAAGAAGTTGCGTCGTTCCACGGTGAACTCCCGTCAGTTCGGGTGACACTCAGGAGTCTTGCGAGCGCCAAGGCTCACGGGTACGGGCAAAAGGCCGGTGAACACTGGGGATCCCCACAGTGGACATCGTCAGTTCACGCAGGGACACGACCAGCGCCGGTGCCAGTCGGCGGCCTCGGCCGCCTCCCTGATGCCCAGCCGGTCGAAGATCTCCCGCGCCTCCCGCCAGGCCCGGTGCGCCGCGGCCGCCGTGCCCGCCGCCGCGTGCACCGCGCCCACATCGCGCAGGGTGCGCGCCCGCCACACCGGCAGCCGCAGCTCGGCCCAGCCGGTCAGGGCCAGGTTCAGGAAGTGCAGCGCCGGTTCCGCCCGGCCCAGGGCCAGGCAGCATTCGCCGAGGGTGCGGTGCAGCAGGGCCAGGCCGAAGGTGTCGTGCAGGGCGTGGCAGGTCTTGATGCCTGCCAGCAGGGCGGGTTCGGCCCGGTCCGGGCGGTGCTGGCGGATCCAGACCTTGGCCAGTGCCTGGCCGGTGTAGCAGGAGAGCAGGTCGTCCGGCACGTCGCGGACGATGCGGTGCGAGCGGCGGCAGTAGTCCTCGGCCTCGTCCCAGCGGTCGGCGGCGCGGTGCACCAGGCCGATCCCGCGCAGCGCCAGGGCCTCGCCGCGTTCGTTGCCCGCGGCGCGGTAGGCGCCTGCCGCGGCGGTCAGGGTGTCGATGGCCTCGGGGTCCTCGCCCAGCTCGCGGTGGGCGTAACCGATGCCGTACAGCGCGTGCGCCACGCCTTCCTGGTCGCCGCTGCTGGCCAGCATCTGGTGCGCCCTGCGCAGCGCGGGCAGCGCGAGCGCGTGCTCGGCCAGCTCCCGGCCGACCATGCCGATCCCGTTGAGCGCCACCGCCTCGCCCCTGGTGTCGCCGACCTCGGCGAAGAGCGCCTGCGCGGTGCGGAAGTGGGCGCGGGCCAGCTCGTAGCGGTCGCGTTTGTAGTGCAGCTGGGCCAGGCTGCACTCCAGCGCGGCCTCGCCGCGGCGGTGACCGGTGCGGCGCAGCGCGGCGACCGCGGCCTCATGGGTGCGGGCCCAGCTGTCGTAGCGGTTGCGCACCGCGAAGAAGCTGAACACCAGCGCCTCGGCCAGTGCCGCGGCCAGCTCGGCCAGGTCCAGCTCCGCGGCCCGGCACACCGCGGCCACCAGCGCGGGCTCCTCCTGCTCGAACCACCGGTCGGCGCCGGTGATCCGCGGCCGGGGCTGGGTGCTCAGGTCGGTCTGGCACAGCCGGGGCACCGCGGGCGGCAGCGGCTCGGCCAGCTCGTCCACCGCGGCCAGCAGCGCGGTCACCGCCCTGCGAACCGCCTCCCGTCGCTGCTCCGGGGGCTCCGCCAGCTCGGCGCACTCCCTGGCGTGCAGCCGGACCAGGTCGTGCATCCGGTAGCGCAACGGCTCGGCCGGTTCGCTGCTCACCTCCACCAGCTGGGCGTCCAGCAGCTGGTCCAGGATGTCCTCGGCCCGCTCCTCCGGCTCGCCGAGCAGCGGCGCGGCCAGCCAGCCGGGCAGGTTGCCGTAGCCCAGCGCGCCGAGCAGCCGGTAGGCGCGCCGACTTGGCTCATCCAGGCCCAGGTAGCTCACCGCGAGCCCGGTGCGCACCGCCAGGTCGCCCACGGCGAGCTCGTCCAGCCGCCGCTGCTCGTCCCGCAGCCGCCCCAGCAGCCGGGACACCGGCCAGTGCGGGCGAGCGGCCAGCTTCGCGCCGGTGATCCGGATGGCCAGCGGCAGGTAGCCGCACAGCTGCGCCACCTCGGCCACCGCGGCGGCCTCCGCGCGCACCCGCTGCTCGCCGATCAGCCGCTCGAACAGCTCGCGCGCGGTCAGCGGCGGCAGCACGTCCAGCGCGATCCGGCGCACCCCCTCCAGCCCGGCCAGCCGCTGCCTGCTGGTCACCAGCACCAGGCAGTCCGCGCCGCCGGCCAGCAGCGGCCGGACCTGGCTGGCCCCGGCCGCGTCGTCGAGCACCACCAGCACCCGCCGCCCGGACAGCTCGGCCCGCCACAGCGCGGCCCGCTCGCGCAGGTCCTCCGGGATCCGCTCACCCGGCACCCGCAACGCCCGCAGCAGCGCGTCCAGCACCGCCTCCGGCGCCAGGCCGGTGAGCTCGACGAACAGCTGCCCGTCCGGGTAGCGCGGGGCCAGCCGGTGCGCGGCCCGTACCGCGAGCGCGGTCTTGCCGACCCCGGTCGGCCCGTCCAGCCACCACACCGGCAGCACCCCGGAGTCCGCCGCCGGGGTCGCGCACAGCAGCTCCAGCTCGGCGTCCCGGCCGGCGAAGTCGGGCACGTCCCTGGGCAGGTGGTTGCGGCTGACCGGCCGGGGCGCGGGTTCCGGCGCCGGGCGCGGTTCGGTGAGCAGCTCGCGGTGCAGCCGTTGCAGCTCGGGGCCGGGTTCCACGCCCAGCTCGGCCACGGTCAGCGCCCGCGTCTCGTGGAAGACCCGCAGCGCCTCGGCCCGCCGCCCGCAGCGGTACAGCGCGGTCATCAGCTGCCCGCGCATCCGCTCCCGCAGCGGGTGCTCGGCCAGCAGCCCCGGTAGTTCGGTGACCAGCTCGGCGTGCCGCCCCAGCCGCAGGTCGGCGTCCATCCGGGCCTCCAGGGCGGTCAGCCGCTCCTCCTCCAGCCCGGCCAGGAACCGCTCCCGCATCCGGTCCGAGCCGATGTCGGCCAGCGGCCGGCCCCGCCACAGCGCGAGCGCCCGCCGGAGCAGCCCGCCGGCCAGCTCCGGGTCGGTCTCCCGCCGGGCCGCCGCGGTCCAGGTCCGGAACCGGTGCAGGTCCACCTGGTCCGGCTGCACGGACAACACGTAGCCGGGCGGGCTGTGCCGCAGTGGCACGGAGAGCAGCTGACGCAGGTGCGAGATGTGCACCTGGAGCGCCTTGCGCGCGTGCGGCGGCGGTTCCTCGCCCCAGACCGCGTCGATCAACCGGTCGATCGGGATGATCGTGCCGGGGTTGAGCAGCAGCATGGCCAGGATCTGCCGGGCTCGCGGCGGCGGTTGTGCCCTGGGCACGCCGGATTCCCAGATCTCCACCGGACCGAGAATGCGAAATTCCTCCACCATTGGCCCCCGTGAGACGGCGAAGGCCAATTGTTGGTCCGGATTCCGCCCGTTGTCTGCCCCCGAGGGTCGCCAGGCGCACTCAAGAACCTGATATCGAAACGATCAGCCGGGCGGATTTGCCCGACCGCCCGGCTGACCGTTTCCGCGCTGCCCCTACGGTCGAGTGCCGCCGTAGAAGGTGCTCCCGCTCAGCGTGCGGGTCACCCGGCGGACCGCGTTCTGCTGGTTGCCCTCGATCATCTTCACCGTGCTGCCGGACCGCGACTCGATGATCCCGATGTGCGTGCTGGTGGCCGGACTCGACGGCCCGGTCCCGAACAGCAACACGTCACCCTTGACCGCCGAGCCGAGGTTGGCCTTGCTGTAGGACTTGCCGTTGCGCTGGCCCCACTTGTAGACGTCGCCGGTGAACGGGTACTGCGGGATGCTCACCCCCGCCTTGCGCCACACCCAGGTGCTGAACAGGGCGCACCAGGCCACACACTGCGAGGAGTACTTGGTGCAGTTGCTCCCGTTGGGCCGCTCCCCGTTGCCCAGCTCCGCCGCGGCGATCCGCACGATCTGGTCCCGGTTCGCCGCGGGGCCGGCGGGCGCGGCGGCAAGCGGCACGGTGTCCGGCTGGGTGGCCCTCGTCCGCGCCGCGTCCTGCTCCAGGAACTCCCGCAGCGCCGCACCGGTGAGCGGACGGCCGTCCAGATCCTCGACCGCGAGCACGGCGGGCGCCACGGTATCCGGATCCTCCGCCGCGACCGCCGGGCCGGTGACCACGGACGAGGCCAACAACAGGCTGGTCCCGACCCCCAGTACGGTCAGACCGCGAGCAAGGCGCCGCGGGATGGTCTTCTCCATGGCTGCATTCCCCTCATCGGCATCGCCGCGGTTTCCACGGCGAAGTCAGGGTCGGGGACGGCTCTTAATACCGGCCAAAGACGCGGTAAAGCTCTACACCGGATGGCTACCGGTAAGTTCGCGCACTATTGCGGACCGGCATTGCCGGGCGCTGAACCGGGGCGGATCAGATCGCTGTGCTCGTCCAGGCCGCCGGGATCGCGGTGAACCCGGTCCCGGCGACCTCGGCGAACGAGCAGGCCGCGTGTCGACGGCCTGCCATGTAGCCCGCGAGCGACTGTCCATTGAGGACGATGTAGATCAACAAGAGTCAGCACCAAGTCAGCACGGGGACGCGAACCCCCGGGAACCTACGAAATCCCTGATCAGACGTTGAACCGGAACTCCACCACGTCGCCGTCGGCCATGACGTAGTCCTTGCCCTCCATGCGGACCTTGCCCGCCGACCGCGCCGCCGCCATCGACCCGGCCTCCATCAGGTCGGCGAAGGAGACCACTTCGGCCTTGATGAAGCCACGCTCGAAGTCGGTGTGGATGACGCCGGCGGCCTGCGGGGCGGTGGCGCCCTGCGGGATGGTCCACGCGCGGGACTCCTTGGGGCCCGCGGTGAGGTAGGTCTGCAGGCCCAGGGTGTGGAAGCCGGCGCGGGCCAGGGAGTACAGGCCGGGTTCGTGCTGGCCGATGGACTCCAGGAGCTCGGCGGCGGACTCCTCGTCCAGCTCCAGCAGCTCGGACTCGACCTTGGCGTCCAGGAAGACCGCGTCGGCGGGGGCGACCAGCTCGCGCAGCTCCTTGAGGCGGGCCTCGTTGGTGAGCACGCCCTCGTCGGCGTTGAAGACGTAGAGGAAGGGCTTGATGGTCAGCAGGCTCAGCTCGCGCAGCTCGGCGAGGTCGACTTCCTTCTGCGCGGCGAACATGGTGCGGCCGCTGTCCAGGATGTCCTTGGCCTGCTTGGCCGCTTCCAGCACCGGGCGGCGGTCCTTCTGGGTGCGGGCTTCCTTCTCCAGCCGCGGGATGGCCTTGTCCAGGGTCTGGAGGTCGGCCAGGATCAGCTCGGTGTTGATCGTCTCGATGTCCGAGCTGGGGTCGACGCGGCCGTCCACGTGCACCACGTCCGGGTCGTCGAAGACCCGGATGACCTGGCAGATCGCGTTGGCCTCGCGGATGTTGGCGAGGAACTTGTTGCCCAGGCCCGCCCCCTCGGAGGCGCCCTTGACGATGCCCGCGATGTCCACGAAGGACACCACCGCCGGCACCTCGCGCTCGGAGCCGAACACCTTCGCCAGCTGGCCGAGCCGCTCGTCCGGCAGCGGCACCACGCCGACGTTGGGCTCGATGGTGGCGAACGGGTAGTTCGCGGCCAGGACGTCGTTGCGGGTCAGCGCGTTGAACAAGGTGGACTTGCCCACGTTGGGCAGGCCGACGATGCCGAGGGTGAGGCTCACGACCGGCCAGTCTAAGGGGTCGCCTGGAGCCACTCGTCCAGCAGGCCACGCAGGTGCTCGCAGTCGGTGGCCGGGTGCTCGGCCACGCAGTTCAGCGGGTGGCGGAGCAGGTCGCGTGCGCGCTGGGCGCGGGCGATGCGGGCCTCCAGCTCGGCCACGTGCGCCTCGATGATCCGCTGCCACTCCGCGCGGTCGGCGGCCAGCAGCGCGCCGAGGTCCTCCAGGCTCAGGCCGAGCTGCTGGCCCGCCTGGATGAAGGCCAGGCGGCGCAGGCCGTCCTCGTCGTAGCAGCGCGTGTTGCCGCGGCGCAGCGCCGGGGCGAGCAGGCCGCGGCGTTCGTAGTAGCGCAGGGCCGAGGTGGCCAGGCCGAGGCGGGCGGCGGCCTCGCCGATCGGGACCAGGGTGTCCATACCGGCATCTTGACTTGAACCCGGGTTCAACCGGAACCCTCGGTCGCATGTCATGGATGGTGGATCGACCGCTGAACCAGTTCGCCCTGCCGCGCGGCTGGGCGGGACGGCTCGCGGGCTGGGTGATGGCCAGGACGAACGGGACCGAGGTGGCCGAGGTGCTCGGCGTGCTGGGGCCGGTGCGCGGGCGGGCGGTGCTGGAGGTCGGATTTGGCCCCGGACTGCTCTGCAAGGCGCTGACCAGGGCGGATGCCGTAGTGACCGGGGTGGATCCGTCGGCGGTGATGCTGCGGCAGGCTCGCCGCCGCGCCCCGGCGGCCCGGCTGCGGCTGGGCAGCGCGGCGGAGACCGGCGGCGCGGACGGCGAGTTTGACCTGGTGGTGTCGATGAACAACCTGCCGATGTGGCCGGACCTGGACGCGGCCCTGGACGAGCTGCACCGGGTCACCCGGCCGGGTGGGCGACTGGTGCTGGCCTGGCACGGCGGGACCGAGCCGACCGCGATGGCCCGCGGCATGCTGCTGCCGGACACCGCCGCCGAGCGGGTGCTCGCCGAGCTGCGCGCCCGGTTCGCGCGGGCCGAGCTGACGAAGACCGCGCACTGCACGATCTTCGCCGCCGACCGCTGACTCAGCCGCGCTCGTGGTCGAGCAGCCAGCGCTTGACCACCGGTCCCCACCGGAACCCGCCCAGCCCGCCGCCGGTGCGCAGCACCCGGTGGCAGGGCACGAACAGCGCGGCGGGGTTGCGGGCGCAGGCGGTGGCCGCGGCGCGCACCGCGGCCGGGCGGCCGGCCAGCGCGGCGTACTCGGCGTAGCTGACCGGGTGGCCGGCCGGGACGGTGCGCAGCGCGCGCCAGGCGGCCTCCATGAACTCGCCGCCGCGCTGGCGGACCGGGATCCCGTCCACCGCGGCCAGGTCGCCCTCGTGGTAGGCGAGCACGGCCTTGGTCACCTCGCCCAGGTCGGCGCGGGTGGCCAGCTCGGCTGGCCGGATGGCGGTGTGGATCAGCGGGTGCAGGTCGCCGGGGTCGGCGGTCCAGCCCGAGGCCAGCACCGCGCCGTCGGTGTCGACGACAACGCTGAACGGACCGGCTTCCGTGTCCACTGTGGACACTGCGGCGGTGGTCATGCGGTTCTCCTGTCGGCTTTCTCCGCACCGGGGGTGCGCAGCAGGTGGGCGGTGGCGTAGGAGCGCCACGGGCGCCAGGCTCTGGCGCGGGCGGTCAGCGCGGGGTCGGGCACCCGCCAGACGTCCGGCGCGCCCAGCACCCTGGTGACGATCTCCGCGGCCATCGCGGGGGTGATCGCGGGGTAGGTCAACAGCTCTGCGGTCAGCTCGTCGGTCTCCCGGCCCAGGTGCACGTCCAGCGAGCCGTCGGCCAGCGCGGCCACCACCTCGCGTTCCGGAGCGCTCAACTCGGTGGCCAGCACGGCGGCCGGGGTGGGGAACAGCGTGGTCAGCGGACCGTCCGGGGTGACCAGCGGCTCGCCGGGTGGCAACGCGGGCAGCAGGGTGCGCAGCACGGTCTCCGCGCCGTCCACACTGCCGGGCACCCGGACGCCCGGCGCGGCCGCGACCAGCGGGGCCAGCACCGGGTCCGCGCCGAGCAGTTCGTCCACCGCGCTCGGGTCGGCGTCCAGGTCGAGCAGCCGCCGGACCCTGGACACCGCGCTGCCCAGGTCACGCAGGTCGGTCAGGTTCAGCGTGCACGCCACGTGTGCCGGACCGGGCGCCAGCCACACCGTGGCCGGTCCGTGCGGCAGCCGCAGGGTGCGCCCGTACCGACCGGGTTCGGCCTGCTCGACACCGGGGATCGCCTGTGCGGCAAGGGTTGCCAGCAGGCCATCGGCGTCGAAGGGCAGCCGGAACGGCAGCCGCAGGTTGATCGCGCCGGGCCGGGCAGGCGCGGCCGCGCGACGGCGGCGCTGGGCTTCGGCACGCAGCTGGGTCGGGTTGACCGCGAACACCGCGCGGATGGTGTCGTTGAACTGCCGCACGCTGGCGAACCCGGCGGCGAAGGCGACGTCGGCGAAGGTCAGCTCGGTGGTCTCGATCAGCAGCCGGGCCGCGTGCGCCCGGTGCGCGCGGGCCAGCGCCAGCGGACCCGCGCCCAGCTCGGTGGTCAGCACCCTGGTCAGGTGCCGTTCGGAGTAGCCGAGCCTGGTGGCCAGGCCGGGCACGCCGTCGCGTTCCACCACCCCGTCGGTGATCAGCCGCATGGCGCGGGCGGCCAGGTCGGCGCGCAGGTTCCACTCCGGCGAGCCGGGCACCGCGTCCGGCAGGCAGCGGCGGCAGGCCCGGAAACCGGCGGTCTGCGCGGCCGCCGCGGTGAGGTGGAACTCGACGTTGCGGCGCTTGGGTGTGACCGCGGGGCAGGACGGGCGGCAGTAGATGCCCGTGGTGCGCACCGCGAAGACGAAACAGCCGTCGAACCGGGCGTCGCGGGCGGCGACGGAGCGGTAGGCGCGTTCCGGGTCGAGGAGCATGGCACCGATCCTGCCAGCGCCGACACCCGGTCGCTGGCGGAAATCGGACACCACGTTCAGAGCCTAGACGGTGATCTCCAGGGTGGAGCCGGTGCGCGCCTTGCGCACCCGCAGCCGGGTCGGGATCCGGGTGCGCAGCTCCTCCACGTGCGAGACCAGGCCGACCACCCGGCCGCCTGCCCGCAGCTCGTCCAGGGTGTCCATCACCAGGTCCAGGGTGTCCGCGTCCAGGGTGCCGAAGCCCTCGTCCACGAACAGGGTGTCCAGCACCGCCCCGCCGGTCTCCGCGGCCACCACGTCGGCCAGGCCCAGCGCCAGCGACAGCGAGGCCAGGAAGGACTCGCCGCCGGAGAGCGTCTTGGCCGGGCGCTGCTGCCCGGAGTACTCGTCCAGCACGTCCAGCCCGAGCCCGCCCCTGGTGCCGCGCGGACCGGCCACATCGCTGTGCACGAAGGCGTAGCGGCCCTGGCTCATCCGCCGCAGCCGGTGTGTGGCCGCCTCGGCGACCTCCTCCAGCCGGGCCGCCAGCACGTAGGAGCGCAGCGACATCTTGCGGTTGTTCTGGCCGCGCCCGTTGACCACGTCGGCCAGTGCGGCCAGCTCGCTGTGCGCGGCCTGCACCGGGGCCAGTTCGGCCAGCGCGTGGCTGAGCCGGCCGGCCAGCTCGTCCACCTGGCGCTTGCGGTCGGCCGCCGCCCTGGCCCGCGCCACCGCCGCCTCGGCGGCCTGCCTGGCCAGCCGGGCCGCCTCGCGCGGCTCGGTCAGGTCGACCTCGGTGTCCGGGCTGACCTCGCTCAGCTCGGCCAGCACCGAGCGGGCCGCGGCCTCCCGGTCGTCGAGCTCGCGCAGCCGCCGCTGCACCTCGGCGCACTTGGCCTCCGGCCGGACCGCGGCCAATGCCGTTGGCACATCGGCGAACCCGGCCGCGCTGACCGCCTCGGCCAGCTCCCGCCGCTGTTCTTCCACCCGCCGCCGCGCCTCCGCGAGCGCGCCCCTGGCCTGGGCCAGGGTCTCCACCGCGGCGGCGAAGTCGAGCAGGTGCTGCCGCCGGGCGGCCACGTCCGGGTGCTCGCCGCGCGCGAGCTCCAGCCGGTCCGCCCGCGCGGCGATGGTGTCGGTCAGCGTGGCCTGTTCGGCCCCGAGCACGGCCACCTGCTGCTCCGCCGCGGCCAGCTTCTCCCGCAACCGTTCGGCCTCGGCCTCCAGCTCGGCCACCGCGCCGGCCTTGGCCGCGACCGTGGACTTGGCCGCGGTGGCCGCGCGCAGCTCAGCCTCGGCCGCCGCGAACGCCGTCTCCAGCGCGGCGATCTCGTTGTCCCCCAGCCGTTCCCGCAGTGCGGCCAGCTCCTGCGCGGCCTGCTGGGCGGCCCGCAGCGTCTCGTCCCTGCGCTCGGCGGTCCTGGCCTCGGCGACCTCGGCGGCGCGCTCGTCCTCGGCCCGCACCCGGTCGGCCACCGCGCCGGCCGGCGCCGGGTGCTCGGTGCCGCCGCACACCGGGCAGGACTCGCCGGCGAGCAGGCCCTCGGCGAGCTCGGCGGCCATGCCGTCCAGCCGCCGCTGCCGCAGCAGCTGCCGCCGGTCCCTGGCCTCCTGGTGCTCGTCCACCGCCAGCCGGTGCGCGTCGGCGGCCCGCTCGGCTGCGGTCGCCGCCGCGGGCAGCCGCCGCGCGTCCGTGCGCAGCGCGGCCAGCTCCGCCCGCCGGGCCGCCACCCCGTCCAGCCGGGCCGCCGCCTCCCGCGCCGCGTCCAGCGCGGTCCTGGCCGCCTGCACCCGTTCCGGCAGCGTGCCCAGCGCCTCGGTGTGCTGCTTGACCTGCCGCCGCGCCTGCTCCGCCTCGGTCTCCGCCTGGACCAGCCGCTGCCGGTCGGCCAGCTGCCGTCCCGCCTCGGCCACCAGCCCGGCCAGCTCGCCCGCGGACTCCCGGTGCCCGGCGGCCAGCTCCCGCAGCCGGTCCACTTCACTGTCCACAATGGACTCGTCAAAGCGGGCCAGCCCGGCGCGAGCCCCGGTCGCGGACTCCTGCGCCTCGGCCAGCTCCCGCTCGATCCGGGCCAGCACCCGCTGCGCGGCCTGCACCGGCACCGCGCGCCTGGCCTGTGCCAGCTCCTCGGCCCACCTGGCCCGGTCGGCCGCGGCCGCCTCGACCTCGGCCAGCTCCGCCCGCGCCCTGACCACCCGGCGCACCCGCTCGGCCAGCGCGGTCCGCTCGCCCAGCACGGCGTCCGCCCGCTCCCGCCCGGCCTGCGCTTCCTGTTCTGCCGCAACGGTTCCGGCCAGCTCGGCGGCCGCGGCCGCGGTGACCTCGGCCAGCCAGTCCTGCTCGCTCTGCTCCTCGCCGGGGTCGGCGCCCGCGGCCTGCGCGAGCCGGGCCACCAGCGCCCTGGTGTCCTGCTGCCTGGCCTCCAGCTTGCGCCAGGAGTCCTGGCGGCGGTTGGCGAACCAGGCCTCGATCTGGCCGAAGCGCTCGGTGCCGAACAGCTTCTCCAGCAGCTTCTGCCGCTCGTCGGTGTCCGAGCGCAGGAACCGGGCGAACTCGCCCTGCGGCAGCAGCACCACCTGGAAGAACTGCTCGGCGGTCATGCCGACCAGGCGCTCCACCGTGCGCGCGATCTCATCGATCCGGGACAGGCCCTCGGGGCTCTGCCCGGAGGGCGCGGCGCCGACCCAGGTCAGCGAGGCCTTGGCGTTCTGCTTGGTGAACCCGGTGCCCCTGGTTTTGGGCCGCTGGTACTCCGGCGTGCGGGCGATCCGCAGCCGGTGGCCCTGCACGGTCAGCTCCAGCGCCACCTCGGTCGGATCGGCGGGGTCGGCGTAGTCGCAGCGCAGCCGCTTGGCCTCGTTGCGCGCGCCCGGCACCTTGCCGAACAGGGCGAAGGCGACCGCGTCCAGCAGCGTGGTCTTGCCCGCGCCGGTGTCGCCGTGCAGCAGGAACAGCCCGTCGATGCCGAGCGCGTCGAAGTCCACGGTCTCCCGGCGCGGGTAGGGGCCGAACGCCGCCACCTCCAGCACGTGCAGCCTCATGCCTCGCTCCCCCGCACCGACTCGATCGCCGAGGTCAGCAGGGCCAGCTCGCGCTCGTTCGGCGGCGCGCCCCGGCAGTCGTCGACGAACCGCTCGGCGATCTGGTTGTCCGTGCGGCCGCGCACCGCGGCCACGTAGCGCAGTTCGGCGTCGCCGCCGCCGTCGGGCTTGAAGTCCAGGTGCACCGCGTGCGGGAAGCGCTGTTGCAGGCGGCGCATGGCCTCCAGCGGGCGGACCGGGTCGGTCAGGGTGAGCGAGAGGTAGCACTCCTCCAGCTCGGTGTAGTCCGGTTCGCTGAGCAGCTCCTCGATCCGCCCGGTCACCGTGGCCAGCTTGCGCGGCACCGGCAGCGCCTTGCGCTCGACTCCGGCCAGTCCGTGCGCGTCCAGCTCGACCAGCCAGACCGCCTTGTGGTGGCGGGCCTCGGAGAAGGAGTAGGCCAGCGGGCTGCCGGAGTAGCGCAGGTGCTCGGCCAGCACCTGCGGGCCGTGCAGGTGGCCCAGCGCCACGTAGTCCACCCCGTCGAAGGTGCCGCCCGCGACGTGTTCCACCCCGCCGACGGTGATCCGCCGCTCGGACTCCGAGGCCTCGCCGCCGACCACGAACGCGTGCGAGAGCACCACCGAGCGCACGCCCTCGCCGCGTTCGGCCAGGTCCGCCCGGATCCGGCGCATGGCCTCGGCGAGCACCGCCTCGTGTCCCCGGCAGCCGGTGAGCTCCAGCGCGTGCAGGGCCGGATCCGGGTCCAGGTAAGGGATTCCGTAGCAGGCGACCGGTCCGTGCGGATCGGCCAGCAGCACCGGCTGGTGCAGGCAGGCGATCCGGGTGCACAGGTGCAGGCCGCCCGCGCGGGCGAACCCGCCGAAGGCGCCCAGCCGCTGCGCGGAGTCGTGGTTGCCGCTGATCAGCACGATGTCCGCGCCGGCGGCCCTGATCGCGGTGAGGATGCGCTGACAGGTCTCCACGGCCTCGGCCGAGGGCACCGCGCGGTCGTAGAGGTCGCCGGCGATCAGCACCGCGTCGATCCGCTCGTCTGCCACCACATCTGCCAGCCCGGTGAGCACCGACTCCTGTTCGGCCAACAGGTCGCGGCCGTGGAAGGTGCGCCCGACATGCCAGTCCGAGGTGTGCAGGAGCCGCATGGCCAACAAAGTAGGCCGGTGCCGAACGTTGTCGGTGGGTGGGTCCATCATCGAGGGCGTGACCGAAGTGATCACCACCGCGCTGGTCGTCCTGACCCTCGTCCTCATCGGGGCGCTGGTGCTGCTGTGGCGGCTGTACAACGACTCCGTGCGCCGCACCGACGCCGCGCTGGCCATGGTCGAGGGCGAGCGGGAGCGGGCCGCGCAGCACCAGCGGGCCCTGCACCGGTGGGAGGTGGCGTTCTCCTCGGTCACTGGAAGGGGTGAACTTGGTGAGCAGGTGCTGGTGGAGACCGCTCGCGCGCTGGGCCTGCGCGAGGGCCTGCACTTCTCCCTGCAGACCGACCTGGCCGGTGGCGGTTCGGCCAAGCCGGACCTGGTGCTGACGGTCAGCGGCGGGCGGCAGGTGCCGGTGGACGCCAAGGCCAGCCTCGCGGTGTGGATGGAGGCGGCCGAGACCGACGACGCCGGTGAGCGGGCCGAGGCGCTGCGGGTGCACGTGCGCAACATCCGCTCGCGCGCGGCGGAGCTGGCGGGCAAGGGCTACCAGCGCTGGGCGGACGCCATCTACGGGACGATCATGTTCGTGCCCTCGGACGCGGCGGTGGTCTCGGCCATGGACACCGACCCGAACCTGCTGCCCTGGCTGCTGGACCGGCGGATCTTCCTGTGCGGCCCCACCGGTTTCGCGGTGCTGGCCTCGGCCGCGCTGTTCGCGGCCACCGAGCGGACATTGGCCGAGGACGTGGAGGCCGTGCGCGGGCAGGCGGCCAAGGCGCACCGGGCGGCCACCGGCGCGGTGGACGCGGTGAACCTGTCCAGCACGCACCTGCAGCGGTTCCTCTCCGCCCGGCGGCGGGAGCTGGACGCGCTGGAGAGCTTCCGCAGCGCGGCCCAGCCGCTGACCGAGGCCGCGGCCAGTCCGACACCCGTTCCGGGGATTCGCCGCGCGGAGGAGCTGACCGTGGGCGGACCCACCGCCGAAGAGGAGGAGAGCGCCAGCTGAGTTGATCTTCTAACTGAATATCCGCGCTGGTCGGAGTGTGTGCGACCGTGCTGGTCAAGGTCCGTTTTGGGAAAGTTGGGCGGAAGCCGGTTGCCCTACCCGGCAGTTACCCAGCAGACTCGATCGCACCCAGTCCAGCGCGCGTCCGGGCACACCCTCTACCGGACGGGCTAACGTGTCACGCGTGACCACCACCCGCGACCGTCGAAGCGACGTGGAACAGGACCGCGCGGAGTCCGACTGGGCCTATCTGTCCCTGTTCGGCTCCTCCCGGGGCGTGCCCTGGTGGGCCGCGGTGTTGCTCGCCTTCGGGGTGTCCCTGCTCACCGCCTTCGTCAACCGAGCGCCCAACGGCGAGCTCGGCTGGATCTTCAAGAGCGGCTACTTCCTCAGTTGTGTCGTCGCGGTGTGCTGGGTGCAGCGCAAGAGCCTGTTCGGGCCAATGGTGCAGCCGCCGCTGGTCGCGGTGATCGTGGTGCCCACCGTCGCGCTGATCAGCTCCACCGCACCGCCCTCCGGCGGCATGACCGCACGCCTGCTGACCGTGGCCCAGCCACTGGTCACCTCGTTCCCGGCGATGGCGGTCACTGCCTCGCTCTCCGGCGCCACCACGACCACCGCGAACGCCGCGGTCGCCGCCGACGCCTCCCCCGCCGCCCTGCCGACCAGCTTCAAGTGGCGCTC